>JASFZK010000049.1:0-18021 GCA_045267845.1 Bacteroidota bacterium
CTCATTTACATCTGCAATAAAACAGCGAAAAGGTGATTTTGAATTAGCACACGGAGGAACTCTTTTTCTTGATGAAATTGGCGATATGAGTCTGAGTGCTCAGGCTAAAGTACTTCGTGCTTTGCAAGAGAACAAAATAATACGTGTTGGCGGTGAAAAGGATATTAGCGTTGATGTACGAATTATTGCAGCCACCAATAAAAACCTGAAGGAAGAAATTAAAAATGGTAAATTTCGTGAAGATTTATATCACAGATTAAGTGTAATTATTATTGAGGTTGTTCCTTTACGAGAGCGTAAAGATGATATTCCATTACTAGTTGCCAGGTTTATTGATGATATATGCGCTTCAAATGGCCGAATACCTGCATCCATTACAGATGAAGCTATAGAGGAGCTGAAAAAGTTTTCATGGTCGGGCAATGTGCGCGAACTGCATAATACAGTTGAGAGAATGATTATTTTATGTGGCAATCAAATTACAAAAGATGATGTTAATTTATATGTAAAACCACTAGTTTTATAATTAAACCTTATACTTTAAACCATGTTGCAACCAGCAGGCCTACCCTACCCGTGCAACTATCTTCATTTTTTGTAAAACTAACTTCATCATTGTTTACTGTAAAATTATACACGCCGGGCTTAACACCACATTCCGAACCATTACTTGTATAAATAAAAGTTACCGTATTGCCCTTCACTACTATTCTGCCTGATGCTAGGACTGTGCTTTCAACTGAGGGTAGTTCGATTGAGAATCTATGTCCATTTATTGTGAGCATTGCTCCATCATTATAGCTTGCCCAGGTTCCATCAAGAGTAAGATTTTCAGCTACACTTTCAGTACTTTTTTTTGTAACAGCTTCTGTTTTTTCAACTTTGGTTGCACTTTGAATTTCTTCATTATCTGTTTGCATCACAAAATAACTAATTGCAAATGATGCTAATGCCAGAACAATAACAATAATGAGAAAAATTGTAAATGAATTATTCTTTTTACCCCTCGATTTTGTTTTTCTTTTTGCCATAAGTTAATGTTTAAAGATATTAATCACATAAATAGAAATACTGATTGAAGTCAATCAAAAATTCATTTCAAAGATATATAATTTTAGCCATTATTTCCTAATGTAGATCAAAACAATGATTTCTTATAAAAACAAACTACCTTTGCCATCAGTAAAAAAAATGGCAATAATTAGCTTCATTCAAATGCATTTTAAAATTTCATACACATGAAAGAAACTATTTTAATTTTAGATTTTGGATCACAGTACACCCAGCTTATTGCCCGTAGGGTTAGAGAGTTAAATGTATATTGTGAAATACATCCATACAATAAAATTCCCGATAATTTACAGGCTGTTACCGGTGTTATTCTTTCTGGAAGTCCATTTTCGGTGCGTGATGCTGATGCACCTGTACCTGATTTATCAAATATAATTGGAAAATTACCTTTACTGGGCGTTTGTTATGGAGCACAATTTTTAGCACAATCACAAGGTGGTGAAGTGCAGCCATCTAAAATTAGAGAATACGGAAGAGCAAATCTTAATTTTATCGATCAATCATGTAGTTTACTTAATGGGATTTCTATTGATACGCAAGTATGGATGTCTCATGGTGATACAATTCTAGCTGCCCCCGAAAATTTTAAAATTACAACCAGTACCGAAAATGTTGAAGTTGCTGGTTTTAAAATCGATGGAGAACATACATACGGAATTCAGTTTCACCCCGAGGTTTACCATACCAAGGAAGGAACTAAGTTACTGAAGAATTTTTTAGTTGATATTTGCGGATGTTCTCAAAATTGGACACCTGATGCATTTATTGAGACAACCATTGAAGCTCTTCGTAAGAAACTTGGTAACGATAAAGTAGTACTTGGCCTATCTGGTGGTGTTGATTCTTCTGTGGCGGCTGTCCTACTAAACAATGCGATTGGTGGTAATCTATATTGTATTTTTGTAGATAATGGGTTATTGAGAAAAAATGAATTTGAAGAAGTTCTTGATTCATATAAGGATTTAGGTTTAAATGTTAAGGGCGTTGATGCAACAGATAGGTTTATGGATGCCCTTGTAGGTATTACCGACCCTGAAAAAAAACGTAAGGCCATTGGAAACGCTTTTATTGAGGTTTTTGATCATGAAGCCCATTTAATTAGAGATGTTAACTGGCTGGCTCAAGGCACTATATATCCTGATGTTATTGAATCTGTATCAGTAAAAGGACCTTCTGCAACTATTAAATCACATCATAATGTTGGTGGTTTACCCGATTATATGAAACTAAAAGTTGTAGAACCTCTTAATACACTTTTTAAAGATGAAGTACGACGAATAGGTCGAGCATTAAAAATGCCATCTTTTATTATTGACAGACATCCTTTCCCTGGCCCCGGTTTTGGTATTAGGATATTGGGAGAAGTAACACGAGATAGAGTTAAGATATTACAAGAAGTTGATCATATTTATATCCAAAATATGAAAGACTTTGGCCTTTACAATAAAGTTTGGCAGGCAGCAGCAATCCTACTCCCTGTTCAATCAGTTGGAGTTATGGGCGACGAAAGAACGTACGAAAATGTTGTTGCTTTGCGTGCTGTTGATTCAACTGATGGTATGACAGCTGATTGGTCAAAACTCCCATATGATTATTTATCAAAAGTATCGAGTGAAATAATTAATAAAGTAATTGGAGTTAATAGGGTTGTTTATGATATTAGTTCCAAACCACCTGCTACCATTGAGTGGGAATAAAAAATATTAAGATTATAATATCAATATCAGTTGATTTACTTTAATATGCAACAACAATTTTCAAGAGTAAATCATAAATAATACATACCACACGTTATAGTTCAGATTAGTTTACTATTTTTGAGTTTGATTATCGATGAACATGAAAAAAATAATTTTTGCTTCTTTTTTTATTTTCTTTTTACTTCCTGCATTTGCTCAAGTTATAATTATCCATAAATCGGATATTATCGAAATGCGAAATGGAAGATCATTCTATATACATACGGTTCAAAAGGGTCAAACTGTTTACTCAATTGCTAAGGCATACGATGTAACTCCTGATGAAATTTATTTCGAAAACCCAGGTACTAATCAAAGTATTAGTATTAATCAGGAACTATTAATTCCCACTGTAAATAAGGAAACTGAGTTAAAAAATGATGTTGTTGATACCAATTATAATTTCTTTTATCATGTGGCTGCAAAAAATGAAACTCTTCAGCACATAAGTTCTATTTATTTAATTCCGGAAAGATATATTATTAAAGCTAACCCGAATATGCACTCCCCATTACGAGAGGGAGAGTATGTTAAGGTGCCTGTAAAAGAAGCTTTTGCCATTTTGGATGGGAAAGTAGCATCAAGAACATATCCGCAAAATCGTACAAAAAAGAATAGTAATTCAAGTACATATGTTAAACCAAAAAGCACTCAGCAAAAAGCGCCAAAACCTAAGGCTAAGAAACCTAAATCAGAGTTCGTAAGCTTTAACCCTGACATACCAGTTATTGACGATTACAGGCATGTTGTTATTCTTGGTGAAACAACTAAAAGTATTGCTGAGAAGTATGGAATTCCTGTTGATGTTCTTAAAGCTGCAAATCCAGGATTAGGAAATAGTGTAGCAAAAAGTGATCGTCTGCGGGTTCCAGACAAAACAAAATTAGACTCTATTGTTAAAAAACAATCTGATGATAAAAACAAACCTCAAATACAAGATCCTGTTTTTGATGTAGGTACTAAAGATTCTACAATAGTTACAACAAAACCTGAAAACATTAAACACAGGGTCAAGAAAAAAGAAACTCTATATAGTATTGGACGTGAATATGGAGTTTCTGTTTCAGAGATACTTAAAGTAAATGCTGGTCTTACTCCTTCCATAAAAATAGGGCAAATAATTTTTGTTCCAAAAAAAAAAATAAGTAAACCATACATACTTCATACAGCTGATAAAAACACTAAAACCAATAAATTAGCTAAACTTTATAGAGTACCTATTTACCAACTTAAGGAGTTTAACCCTACAATTGGCAAACGCATTTATAAAAATGATGAGATAAAAATTCCGGTAGGCAGAAGTGCCATCATTGTTCCGGCAACACCTCATGACGATGTTGTGATTATTGTAAACAAAGATGACGATCTTTCTGATGACACTGATGAAAATCTAAATAATTGCATCTTTTTGCCAGACACTGAGCGGATTTTTAAAGTAGCTTTAATGATACCATTGTTTTTGGAGGAAACAGATAGCTTAGTTAGAGAACAATTTTTAATATCTCATCAAAAACATTTTATTCCATTTCGTTTTATAAAATTTTATGAAGGAGCTATGATTGCCCTTGATTCCTTAACAAAACAGGGTATGAAGGTTGAGCTATTTGTTTACGATGTTGATAAAAATCTTACTAAAACAGCTAAGGTATTACAACAAAGCGAATTGCGATCGATGGATCTGATTATTGGGCCATTTTATAATAATAGTTTCAATCAAATAGCTCTTTTTGCCGGAAACTTCAATATCCCAATTGTGAATCCCCTTTCGTATCGTGAGTCCATTGTAAATAACTATAATTCAGTTATAAAAGTAAAGCCAACCACTTACTCACAAATACAAATGATTGAGTCGTTTATTCCAAATTATGCAAGCAACAGCAAGGTTTTTCTAATTTCTCAAACGTCGTACATTGATGCTGATATGGTTATTGAAATAAATAACAGAATAATGGAATCGCTCGAACCCCAGTTTAAAATGAGTAATCAGAAACTATTCAATCTCTCATATTTAGTTGCACAACGCGACACACTTTACATCGACACAGCGCTTCCTGCTCCATACGTATTTGAAGGTACGAATATTTACCCTGAGTTTTTAGAAACCACATTAACAGATAGTACATTCATTAATAACAACCTGATACGCATTAACTATTCATCAGATAGTTTATACCCATTTCTAGAAAACGCCTCCCCCATTCGTAATAACCTTATTGTACTTTATGGAACTAAAAAATCATTTATTCTTGACGTGTTAAATCGATTAAACCAAAGCAGAGATACTTTTAATATTCAGTTAATTGGCATGCCAACTTGGGAGCGAATTAGCAACTTGAGTAACATACAAATGAATAATCTAAACCTAAGTTACTTTTCGTCGAGTCATATTAATTTTGATAAAGAAAGTACGCAAGAATTTATATACAAGTTTCGAAATAATTACAATTGCGAACCTGATGAATATGCATATTCAGGCTTCGATATTACGTATTATTTTTTAAGCTCACTTTTTAATTTAGGAGATAATTTTATAGATTGTTTGGAGTATTACCCAATGGAATTACTAAAATCAAAATATCATTATAAACGATTAGGCGATTCTAATAATTTTGAGAATGATTACTGGAATATGCTTCGGCTAAACAACATGTCAATTTATAAAATCCCCGATAATATTATACTTCCACCAGAACAACCAACCATAGATGATTAACCATATTAAAATAGGTTTTTTACTACTTATCATGTCAACTATTTTAATTAGCTGCAGCGATAATCGTAAAAAATATTGGGAAAATGGCAATCTTCAATCAGAGCTAAACTACAAGAATGATAAGTTAAACGGCTTAGCAACCTGGTATTTTGAAAATGGCAATAAGGAGCAAGAAGTATTCTATATTGAAAATGTTATTAACGGTAAACTTATCCGATGGTATCAAAATGGAATTTATGAGTCCATATCCAACTATACAAATGGCCAGCTCGATGGACAAGCTTTAGTATATGATAATTTCGGAATGGTTATTTCCGAGGAGAATTATGTAAACGACTCTTTATCTGGCAAATATACATTATGGCATTCTTCTGGAAAGATAAAAATTAAAGGTAGTTATGATCATGGTTATTTCTCTGGACGTTGGATATATTATAATCAAATTGGTGAGATTATTGGAACAGGCAACTATAAAAGGGGTAATGGATTACAAAAAGCATGGTATCCCAATGGCAGCATTATGCGCGAAATATATTATGTCAATAATCTAAAACATGGAAGCGAAAAATGGTATAATGCTGAAGGTCAACTTGAGAATATAATTTACTATAATGAGGGGAATGTTGTTGATCGAAATTCTGATATTCCTTAGTCTATTTTAGGTGGCAGATGCGCTTTATGTGTCATATCAACTACACCATAGTTCTCCAATACATTTACTTTTAGGAAATAATTTCCAAGAATCTACAACGGGTTTTTTGTAAAGATGATAAAATCGAAAGATAAATATGTATCTCTACATTTTGATAATAGGATGGTATAATCAACATATTATCAGTTTTTCTCAAGATTGAACAAAGCAAGTCCTATATTTTTATATTGTAATAAGAATAAATCCAAAAAAAAAACTAATTTTACGCTAGTTAATTCCTAACAAATCCACTAATAATGATAAATAAAATTTTGTTAGTTGATGACAAACCTGCTAATTTACTTGTATTCGAAGAAATACTATCAACTCTCAATGTAGAATGCTTACAATCCACATCAGGTAAAGATGCTCTTTTAATATTAGAAGAGCATGATATCTCGTTGTTGCTTCTTGATGTTCAAATGCCTGGAATGAACGGCTTTGAAACATTAAAAATTATTAAGAAAAATGATAAATGGAAAAATATTCCTGTAATATTAATTTCAGCAGTTTACAAAAATGAATCCTATCAAATAAAGGGTATAAAGCTTGGTGCAATTGAATTTATTACAAAGCCTGTTATTCCGCAGTTATTATTGAGTAAAATACAAATCTATCTTGAACTCTACGAATACCGACGTAAGCAAAATAATAGAATAGAAGAAATATCATTTCAACTCGAAAGCTTAGTTCAAAAACGAACTCACGAACTTGAATTTAAAAACAAACAACTTCGAATAGAAAAGAAAGAACGAAAAGCTGCTGTCGATATAATTAATGCTAGTCCACTCATAGCATTTCGATGGAAAAATACCGATGGGCTTCCTCTTGAATATGTAAGTGAAAATGTAAAAAGGATTTCTGGGTACACAGTAAATGAGCTCATATCAGGTAAAATTAAAATATTTGATATTATTCATAAAGAAGATATTGAAAGGGTTTCCAATGAGTTAGTTAGCTTTACACAAGAAAAGGATAAAACAACTTTTGCACATAAACCCTACCGTATTAATGTAAAAGACGGGAGGATATTGTGGGTGGAAGAATGGATAATTATCATACGTAATAAAGAAGGGTATATAACACATTTTCAGGGTATTATTCTTGATATAACCGACAAAATAAACACATCCAAAGAGTTAGAGGTTGCCAAAGAAAAAGCCATTGAGAGTGATCGGCTAAAAACAGCATTCCTTGCGAATATGTCGCATGAAATACGTACACCTATGAATGCCATACTAGGTTTCTCACAACTACTTGCCCTCCCGGATATAACTAAAGACGAATCAATTAGCTATGTTGATACAATTGCAAACTCGGGTAAGCAATTACTCAACCTAATAGATGATATAATTAGTATTTCGCAAATTGAAGCCGGAATTATTGAAGTGTATCGAAAAAATACTTCACCTGAGGAAATTTTAAAAACTTCACACAAACTATTTTTAATTACAGCCGAAAAAACAAACCTTGCATTTACTTATAAAAATGAATTACCAAAGGAGTATCAAACAATTTATACAGATCCTCGAAGAATTCAACAAGTATTAGTGAATTTAATAAGTAATGCCTTTAAATTCACATCAAATGGCACCATTGAAATTGGATGTAGATTAAATAATAATAACATCGAGTTTTATGTAAGTGATACTGGAATAGGAATAAGCAAGGAAGATCAAAAAATGATTTTTGGTAGATTTATGCAAGTGGATCATGGCACTAATGTAATTTATGGAGGAACGGGTATCGGTTTAAGTATATCAAAAGCCATTGTTGAAAAGTTAGGTGGTAATATATGGGCCATCTCAAATAAAAATCAAGGGACAACATTTTGCTTTACCTTACCAATTATTCACTACGATGATAAAATTGGTAGTAACCAAACAAAAGTAGAAATTGCTAATCCTAATCTACACGGAAAAACTTTTTTAATTGCTGAGGATGAAGATGATAATTTTGAGTTAATTAATATATTATTAACTAAATCTGGAGCTAAAATAATAAGGGCAATTAATGGAAAAGAAGCCATTAATATTATCAAAAAAAATGACGATATTGATTTAGTATTTATGGATGTTAAGATGCCTGTAATGAATGGATTAGAAGCCACGACCAAAGTTAGGGAATTTAATAAAATAATACCCATTATAGCACAAACAGCATACGCACAAACAGGAGATCGAGAAACAACACTAAAAGCTGGTTGTAATGATTACATATCAAAACCAATTTTAAAAAATGTATTATTCGAGTTAATCAAAAAATATATTTAACGTTACCCATACTCAACTCGAATTATTAAGTTGTTGAAAAAATATATCTAATGCTCAAGGAAAACGATAAATCATACAAAGCCTTATTTGAACAGGCTGGCGATGCCATATTCAAAGGTGATAGTAAAGGAAATTTCATTCAAGTTAACTCGGCTGCCTGCAAATTAACAGGTTTCTCTCAAAAGGAGTTGCTATCCATGAACATGAAGGAAATATTCGAAAAACAACAACTTGATAGTAAACCTCTACGCTACGACAAACTAAACGACAGTGTTTCTATTATAACAGAAAGAAATATATTAACAAAAAGCGGTAAATACATTCCTGTCGAGATGAATTCAAAACGTATTGACAATAGTTCGTACTTGAGTATAATGCGCGACTTGAGCTATCGTAAAAAGATTGAAAAAGATATTAAAGAAAATGAAGAAAAATTTAGGAAGCTATTTTCAGCCGCTCCCAATGGTATTATTTTAATTAATAATGATGGAATAATTCTCGACTGTAATGATGCGTATTGCAAGTTGCTAAATAGTAGCAAAAATGAAATACTAAATACACATGTAATAGAATCAATATCTGAAAATGATAAGAACGTATTTGTTGATAGGTATCCACTTTTAATAAGTACTGGTAAAGCCGAGGGCGAGGTTTCTCTTAAAACAAAAGATGGTGAAAATATTTGCACATGGAGAAGTGCAACGGCATTTTATAACGAAGATGGAAGTTTTAACGGCGCCATTGTACACACACATGATATTACTGAAAAAAATAGAGCTCAGAATGAAATAAAGGCCCGTGAAGCAAGATTAAATGCAATATTTAATGCAGCAGACAATGTTTCGTTTATTCTCACATCAATAGAAGGAATTGATTCAAAAATACTTGAGTTTAGCCCTGGATCAGAATCAATCTTTGGTTACAGCCGAGATGAAATAATAGGGCAATCCATATCAATACTACATACTAGTGACTCCATTAAAAACTTTTCTAACTATCTAGATAAAATGAAAAAAGGCAGAGAAGGTTTTAAAGGCCAGTCAATTATGGTTAAAAAATCAGGAGCAACCTTCACTGCATTGCATACTGCTTATCCAATTTTTGATGATAAAAATAAGCTAAGTCAGATATTAGCTGTAACAATTGATATAACAAAACGTAAAGAACTTGAAACTCAGTTGCGTCATTCACAAAAAATGGAAGCTATTGGTTTAATGGCAAGCGGTATTGCACATAATTTTAATAACATACTACAAGCTATTATTGGGTATGTAGATTTTGCCAAAGAGGGATTACAAATAACTGACCAACGATTTAAAGATATTGATCAAATTAATCAACATGTAAAAAGAGCAACAATATTAACTAAAGATCTACTTGCCGTTGGAAAGGAACGATACATGAGCAAAAATAATGTAAACTTAGTTGACATTATTATTCCAATAATTGAACTTGAAATACGTAAAACTAATAACAAAATAAATGTGACATTTGATGCCAATCAAAATGTTCCGATAATACTGGCTGATGAGAAGCAAATTGATCAGGTAATTAGAAATATATTTATAAATGCCATGGACGCTATGCCCGTTGGTGGAGATATTAATATTTTACTAAAACAAGTTCTAATTGATGATGATTTTTGTAATAAAAAGGCATGGGCAAAAAAAGGCAAGTATTTGTTACTAAGCATATCTGACACAGGCATAGGTATGGATCAAGAAACTCAAGGTCGGATTTTTGAGCCATATTTTACCACTAAAAATTTTGATCAAGGAACAGGACTTGGTCTTTCGTCAGCCTTTGGAATTATACTCCAACATAATGGTATTTTACATGTAATAAGTAATCCTGGCAAGGGAAGTACTTTTGAAATATATCTCCCATTGTAAACCACTAAATCAAAAAAAAAGGGAGGTTGCAAATGCAACCTCCCTTTTCAATGTAAATATATTAGCTTTCGACTAGCCGTTTATTCTCATCTTGTAGAATGATCTCCAAACAAAATAAAGGGCAACAGCTAAAAATCCAACACCAAGGTAAGGTGCAATGTCTCTAAACTGCTCAGAAATTGCAATTTCCATTGCAAGTAAGCCAAACAATGTTGTAAACTTAATTACAGGATTTAGTGCAACTGATGAAGTATCTTTATAAGGATCACCAACAGTATCACCAACAATAGAAGCATCGTGAAGTGGAGTCCCTTTTTCTCCCATATCAACTTCAATTACTTTTTTAGCATTATCCCATGAACCACCGGCATTTGCCATAAAGATAGCTTGGTATAGTCCAAAGAAAGCTATGGAGAGTAGATAGCTAATGAATAAGGAAACCGGTGCATTAGATGTTTCAGTTGGAGCCGAGATAAATGCGAACGCTAAAGCAAAAGAAAAGATTGCAATAAAAATATTCCACATACCTTTTTGAGCATACACAGTACAAATTTTAACAACAGCCTTCGATTTTTCAACATCTGCCTTTTTAGGTGCATTAGGGTCGAGGTTAATATTATGCTTAATGTACTCAACTGCTTGTGCAGCACCAGTTGTAACGGCTTGGATTGAAGCCCCTGTAAACCAGTACACTACAGCCCCACCAAGTAAAAATCCCATAATTGTGAATGGATTTAGTAGATTCAACACTTCTTCGGGTTTAATACCCAACGAATGTTCAATAACTAAAATTAAAGCAAAAATCATGGTTGTAGCACCTATAACAGCCGTACCAATAAGTACCGGTTTTGCTGTAGCTTTAAAGGTATTACCTGCACCATCATTAGCTTCAAGGTAGTATTTCGATTTTTCAAAGTCTGGAGTAAATCCAAAATCTCTTTCAATTTCAGGAGTAACTTCTTTTTGATTCTCCTCAATAAGTGAAAGCTCATAAATTGATTGTGCATTATCAGTAACAGGTCCATAACTATCAACTGCAATTGTAACTGGTCCCATTCCCAACATACCAAAGGCCACTAAACCAAAGGCAAATATCGATGGATATATCATAAAGTTAGATAAACCAAATGTACTTGCAAAATATGCAACAAACATTAGCATAAAGAAAACCATTCCAATCCAGAATGCGCTAAAGTTACCTGAAACCAAACCAGAAAGAATATTAAGCGATGCACCACCTTGTTTTGATGCTTCAACCACTTCTGCAACATGTGTTGATTTTGGGCTTGTAAATAGTTTTGTAAATTCAGGTATTAAAGCAGCTCCTAATGTACCAGCACTTATTATAACCGACAAACTAATCCACAGTTCGTTTGGTAATTCTCTAATTGTAAAATAACTAACAATAAATGTTACAACAATCGAAAGTATAGATGTAATCCATACTAATGATGTAAGAGGTTTTTCGAAGTCAAGTTCATCAACATTTGAATATTTCATTTTTGTAATAAGAGCATTAATATAAAATGATCCTATTGAAGTAACAACCATAAGTATTCTCATTACAAAAATCCATGTTAACAACTGTACCTGATGTTCAACATCTGCTACAGCAAGAACAATAAATGAGATTAAAGCAACGCCTGTTACTCCGTATGTTTCAAAACCATCAGCAGTTGGGCCTACACTATCACCAGCATTATCACCAACACAGTCGGCAATTGTTCCAGGGTTACGTGGATCATCTTCTCCAATTTTAAAAATAACCTTCATAAGGTCTGATCCAATATCAGCAATCTTTGTAAATATTCCACCGGCAATTCTAAGTACGGTGGCTGCAAGTGATTCGCCAATAGCAAAACCAATAAAACTTGCTCCAGCATATTTGCCAGGCACAAAAAGAAGTATAATAAGCATGAGACTAAGCTCCAATGCGATTAACATAACACCAATACTCATGCCTGCTTTTAAAGGAATGAAATGCAATTTAATAGGTTTACGCTCCAAAGATGCAAAAGCCATACGTGAATTGGCAAGAGTATTCATCCTAATACCAAACCATGCTACACTATATGAACCAAGTATTCCAATTACTGTCCATCCAAGAATCATTGCAACTCCACCAATTCCGAAATTAGCTTCACTAAGCCATCCAAAGTAAAATGCCACAACAGAACCTATAATTACGAATAGGATAGCAAGAAATTTACCTTGTTGTATAAGATAAATTTTTGCAGTTTCAAAAATAACCTCTGCTACATCAAGCATTGATTTATGTGCTCTTATCTTTTTAACTTGCACATACTGATAAAAGCCAAAAAGGAATCCAAAAAATGTAATGAGGAACCCCCAATAAAGTATGTCTTGTTGCCTTACCCCATCCGGGATAATAAGTTCAGCTTCACTTGCTGTTGCTAATATTGGCGCAGCAAATAAAGCAATTAGTGTTAAAATTTTTCTCATGTCTACTCTATTATTTAATTTAAATTTAAAATTTCAATCGTTTGCATTGCGGGCGCTAAAATATAAATAATGCTTTACATGAGCATAAAAATGTATTTTAATTATTAAAACTTTGTTAGCAACTAACCAAAAACAATTTATTATTAATTCAGTTGACACATAATTTTTTATATTTTTATCCATTATTTACAATTATATGAAAAAGGTTAAACTCGAAATTGTTGGAATGTCATATAGCCAGTCACAAACTGGTGCATATGCCCTAATACTTGGTATTCCCGGACAGAAAAAAAGATTACCAATTATTATTGGAAGTAATGAGGCTCAGTCCATCGCCATCGAACTCGAGAAAATGAAACCCTCACGACCCTTAACTCATGACCTATTTAAAAATTTTGCCGCTAAATATAAAATAACCATTAACGAAGTATTAATTAGTAAGTTTGAAGAAGGAATATTTCACTCAATCCTAGTTTGTGAACGCGATGGAATTATTACTGAAATCGATAGCAGGACTTCTGATGCTGTCGCATTAGCCTTACGGTTCGAATGTCCGATTTACGTATATCAAAAAATTATTGATGAAGCAGGAATAATGCTAGAAGATCGCCCACTTGGAGATGATCCCGAAGCTAAAGATGTGGAGAATGAACCCAAAGACCCAACATCAGGCTTTAGCAGTTACTTGTTTGAAGAATTACAAGACATGCTAAAAGCAGCCATCGAAAATGAAAACTACGAAGAAGCATCGAAAATTAGAGATGAGATAAACAATCGCAAGCAAAACTAAACATTGTCCACAAAATACTTCCCAGCTAGCAATTATTAGTATTATGAACTCAATTAAACAAATTGTAAGTAGAAATTTGTCAGGAAAAAAAGTACTCCTACTTTTTATACTTACAAGTATCATTTATGCAACAATGCTAATAATTACTATTCCTAAACTCATGGA
Organism: Bacteroidota bacterium; assembly: GCA_045267845.1. Classification (GTDB taxonomy): domain Bacteria; phylum Bacteroidota; class Bacteroidia; order Bacteroidales; family F082. The sequence continues at coordinate 13,798 of JASFZK010000049.1, forward strand.
GTTTTCAAATGGGATGAAACTATTAGATATGATGCCTACAGGTTACGATTCTGATTATATCCTAACTCTATTCAGCACTTTAGGCGAAGAAGGGCGTCAATTCTATCTGTTCAAACAAATTCCAATTGATATGGTTTACCCGGGCCTTTTTGCAATAAGTTATTGCCTTATAATTGCATATTTTCTTAAAAAGCTAAATAAATTGGATTCACCCTATTTCTATCTTAGCATGTTACCAATTATTGCCGGGCTTGCTGACTATCTGGAAAATATTGGAATCATAACAATGCTAAACAATTACCCAAACATACTTCAGTTTTCAATGAATGCTACAAATATATTTTCAATAATTAAAAGTATGACAACATCAGTCTACTTTGTAGCTCTAATAATTGTTTTAATTGTATTAGGAATCCAAACCATAAAGGGTAAGAAAATTACAAGTAGCTAGTAATTGCGTAAAATACATCTATGCAATGTAGAGTGCTCAACCTGTCAAAATTCAACACCCTCACATCAAAAAAACACTAGTGGCTTACTTCAGCAACTTCCTTCGGATTATGTTTATGCTTGAAGAAGATAGCAAACAGTATGGCAACAACCAATGAATAAGCAGCAAAAGTCAGCCAAATACCCTGCCAGTCTTTTCCTGATGCAGATGTGAAATATACATCTATTATTATTCCACTAGCAACACTACCAAATATAGCGCCAAACCCATTTGTCATCATCATAAAAAGACCTTGAGCCGATGAACGTATTTTGGAATCAGTCGAGGTCTCCACGAACAAAGATCCCGATATATTGAAAAAATCAAAAGCCATTCCGTACACAATACCCGACATAATTATCATCCACAAACCTGTACCAGGGTCGCCATAGGCAAAAAGGCCAAACCTTAACACCCAAGCAAACATACTTATTAACATAACCTTTTTTATACCATATCGTTTCAAAACGAAAGGTATGGCCAGAATAAATAAAGTCTCTGAAATTTGAGAAATAGACATTATTAGTGTAGAGTATCTAACTACAACTGAATCAGCATATTCAGCAATATGTTTAAAATCATCCAAAAACACATCGCCATAAGCATTAGTTAATTGTAATGCAGCCCCTAGCAACATACTAAAAATGAAAAACAATGCCATTTTGTAATTTTTGAAAAGCTTAAACGCATCCAATCCTAGTAATTTAGTTATGGATTTTTCGTTTTCAGTATTACTTTGCGGAGGGCATTTTGGTAAGAAAAATGAATATACGCCCAGAGCAATTGCCACAGATCCAGCAATAATAAATTGGTTTGCCGAAGCTTTATTTCCTGATAAATTAGTTAACCACATCGCCAAAATAAAACCAATTGTTCCCCACACACGAATTGGCGGGAAAGCTTTCACAACATCAAAACCATTGTTTTTCAATGCAGTATATGATACAGAGTTAGCCAAAGCAATAGTAGGCATATAAAAAATCATTGCTAATAATATAATCCAAAAAAAGTCGGAAGGATTATCTATCGTAGGAACAAATAAAAGTGTAATTCCGCCCAGTATGTGTAATACGCCATATAATTTTTCAGCATTTATCCATCTATCCGCAATAATACCTGTTAATGTTGGCATAAAAAGAGAGGCTATTCCCATGGTAGAGAAAATAACTCCAAACTCAGTTCCTGACCAGCCTCTAGTGCTAAACCAATAATTTCCAAAAGTTATCAACCATGCTCCCCAAACAAAAAATTGCAAAAAGTTCATCGTTGTTAATCTTAACTTTATTCCCATACCACAAGTCATTTAAAACAAGAATACTCGCAAACAAACTGCAAAGCATTCTCAAATTTATTTTTTTAGAATCGGTAAAGGTAAACTAATATTGTTTTTTCACAAACCGATTATTTAATAATCAAATATCCATTTCTATTTTTTTTTGGGCGGTAACCGGGCTTTACATTTATAGTTATTTTACCCCAATTGTTTTTTTGTAACCCATACGTGGGCTTGCTTTGCTCGCCTCCGTCGGCTAACAAAAAAATCATTGCGATTTCAACAAGCTAACATTTCAATCCCTACCGCGGGTTCCGTAATATTTAAAAGATTCAATTTGAAACATATTTCGTATAACTTTGATGCCGCAAAATTAAGTTGGATTTCATAGCATAATTGGTTTATGATAACAACTTAAACTAATTGGATTACAGCAAGATAAAAACATATATGAAACAATATTTAGATCTTCTTGAAACAGTACTCGAAAAAGGAGTTGTTAAAACTGATAGAACAGGCACCGGAACCATGAGTATTTTCGGCCCCCAACTTAGATTTGATTTAGCGGATGGATTTCCATTACTAACCACCAAAAAACTTCACTTAAAATCAATAATATATGAGTTATTGTGGTTTTTGGCTGGAGACACAAACATCAAATACCTACAAGAAAACGGAGTTCGAATTTGGAACGAATGGGCTGATGAAAACGGTGACCTAGGACCAGTTTATGGTGCACAATGGCGTAACTGGAACAATGATGGAATAGATCAAATAAGTGATGTAATCCAACAAATTAAAACAAATCCCGATAGTAGAAGGCTTATTGTATCTGCCTGGAATCCTTCAGTTATGCCAAAACCGGGTAATACCTTTTCTCAAAATGTAGCCGAAGGAAGAGCTGCACTCCCACCATGTCATGCATGGTTTCAGTTTTATGTGGCAAATAACAAGCTTTCGGTACAAATGTACCAGCGTAGCGCCGATATATTTTTAGGGGTTCCTTTTAACGTAGCATCATACTCATTACTACTAATGATGATTGCTCAGGTAACAGGATTGGAGCCTGGAGAATTTGTACATACATTTGGTGACGCCCATATATATTTAAATCATATGGATCAGGTTAATCTACAACTAAGTCGTCAACCAAAAAAACTTCCGATAATGAAGATTAATCCTTCTGTTAAAAATATTTTTGATTTTAAGTTCGATGACTTTAGTGTAGAAAACTATGACCCCTACCCTACTATAAAAGGCAAAATTTCAATATAATTTATTTTTGCTACAACATAAACAACTGTAATCATGAAAAACATCTCCATCATAGTAGCCATTGCTTCAAATTATGCCATCGGCAAAGACAATGATTTACTTTGGCATATTTCAAAAGACTTGAAGCATTTCAAAAACTTAACAAAGGAACACTATATCGTAATGGGTAAACGTACATATTACTCATTACCAATAAGGCCATTACCTAACCGAACCAGCATGATTATTACCGATGTAGCCAACGAAGAAATCGATGGTTGTATTATGGCCTATTCAATTGATGATGCTGTAAATAAAATGGATTCATCAAACGAAAACTTTGTAATTGGAGGTGGATCAATTTATAATCAATTTATGCCTTTGGCAAATAAGCTATATATAACAAGAGTACATAAGGACTTTGAAGCTGATACTTTTTTTTCAGAAATATCGTTAAATGAATGGGAATTGGTATCGGAGCAGCACGTTACCGATGATCCCCAAAATGACTTTACATATACATTTGAAGTTTACAATCGAAAATAATTATGATAAAAAAAAGTAATGGATTGGTGATTTCTGGCATCTTCTTCATAATGCTATTTTTCATTTCATCTTGTCACAAAGAAAATACATCCTTTGATTATACACAGGCAGTTGAAACAGTTGGTGATTATGTGGCAGCTCAACAAATGACTGATCTACTTCTTAACACTTATTTTAAATCAATCACCGATTCCGTTTTACTTACCGATGGATTCGATACTATAGATGGTGCAAACGTAAGCTACACACCCAATCCGGCAACAATTATAATATCATATCCATGGTGTATTTATGATGGTTACGGACATATTAGAAAAGGTATAATTGAAGCAACATCCTCAACAGGCTTTTTTGATTCACTTGATGTAATTAACCTAACCTTTAAGAACTTTTTTTACGATAACGATTCGGTAACTGTTGGTAGCTTAAGCATAACAAATAAAGGATTATCAACTGACAATAATTACTTATTTGATATAAATGCATCAAACATATATCGTCAAACAAGAGATTCTTTAGATAATGTCACTTCCATGTTATATAATATGGAACAAACTTTCATATTACATAAAGATATGGAGTCACCATACCATACACAAAATGATTTCTTTAATATAACCGGTAATCTCTGGGGTAATGCAAGAAATGGTTATTCATTTGC
>JASFZK010000050.1:0-7038 GCA_045267845.1 Bacteroidota bacterium
TTTTCATGTTTGTTTATGTTTTTTTGCTGATTCAAAAATACATTTTTTTTCTAAGTTATGGCGGGCAGACCATCTCCACATAAAAAAGTAGGAGGGCATGCCAGGCTTTCCGTTTGTAGTTATTTCATACCAATTGTATTTTTGTAAGCAATGTGTGTGCTTCCTCTGTCAACAGCCAAATTGCCAACAAAAATATCATTGGTATATCAATAAGCTAATACTTCAATCCTTCCTGCACAATGCGGTCTACATAAATAAAATGAATGTAATTATCCGCAAAATTCATCCATAGTTCGATTCATTAAAAAACGAATATTCATTTTATTCAAGCGAATACTCATTATTGTCAAGCGAATAATAAATGAGGTTGTAAAAAAAAAGTTCATGTGTTAATTTTACACAAGGAATTTATAGTACATTAAATCTTATTGTTAAAAAATAATAGTCATATGTGTATTAAAAAATATATTCTAATAGTACTGGTCTTTATCTCAACACTAGGTTATGGTCAAATTAGTTTTAATCAAGTAGAGAGTGATTACTGGTTACATGGATTAAGAAGTTCAAGTGCAGCTATGGAAGATTTAGATGGCGATGGATTATATGACTTGGTGATAGGTTGTGCTGATGGTAAATTGAGACATTATAAACAGCTAGTTACCAATAGTCATGTATTTGATTTTATTAGCTATACATTAGATGATATTGTTGTAGATGGTAATGGATATGCTAAACCAACCTTTGAAGATATCGATAATAATGGCCTTATTGATATGTTTGTAGGTAAAAAGGATGGAAGAATTAATAGATATGAACAGGCTTCAAGTAATAGTTTAGAATTTAATCTTTTAAGCACATATTTTGGAAGTATAGATGTTTCATACTATGCTTCACCTGTATTCACTGACATTGACGACAATGGCAAGCTTGACTTGGTGGTTGGCACGAGTTATGGAAGTCTGGAATATTGGGAGCAAAGTGCTCCAAATTCAACATCATTTATTTCTAAAGGAGCTCTTAGAAAAACTTCAACTACTTATATAGATGTAGGGGATAATGCAACACCAACATTTACCGATTTAGATAATGATGGCAAACTTGATTTAATAATTGGTGAAAAATCTGGTAATTTGAACTATTATGAACAATCATCAAGTACGTCTTCAGTTTTTACTGAGAAAGACTTGAGCTATCTTGGAGTTCAGGTGTTTGAAAATAGTGATCCATACATTTGTGATTTAGATAATGATAATAAAGATGACCTACTAATTGGGCGGCGTGAAGGCAGAATGTTGCGTTATGAGCAAACAACTTCATATTCCACAACCTTCAGCCTTGTAACAGAATATTTTTATCCTTATACAGATATTCCTAGTTCGGTTGCATGTGAACTTTATGATATAACAGGAGATGGCAAACTAGATATGTTAATAGGTTCTAATAGAAATATTGAACACTGGTGGCAATATAGCAGCAATAGCTCAGAATTTAGTTTTGTAACTGACGAATTTAGTGGTATTAATTTGAGTACAGGTATTACAGGTCTTGATGTTTGTGATATTGATGGAGATAATTTACTCGATTTGCTAATTGGTGAGTATAATGGATATGTAAAACGTTACGAACAAGACGCTGTTGGGTCAACAAGTTTTACATACACTACTCCAATTACACTGAATGGATGGAGTGGAGGCACTAATTTTTGTCCTACTGTTGGTGACGTAGATGGAGATAATCTACTTGATTTATTAGCTGGTAATTCTTTGGGATATATTACTTATTGGGAGCAAGATGCAGTTAATTCATTAACCTTTAATTTAATATCAACAGATTTTCAATCCATGGGTGATTTAGGGCAGTATACAAAGCCTGAATTGACTGATCTTGACTCTGATGGTTATTCAGATTTACTTATTGGTGTGTATAACAATACTTATATTCTCCATTATGAGATGACTCAATCGTATGGTAACTGGGTTTTTAGAGATAGTATTGTTACCGGTCTATCTGGTTACATGCGGTTATGCCCTGCAGCTGCTGATATAAATGGTTCTGGAAATCCAGATTTAATTGTGCATGAGCAAAGAGGAGGAAGACTATTATATTTTAACAATTCATCTTCATCTTGGGGAGGAAGCGATACTGATTGGAGTAACCCTGCAAATTGGAATACCGGCTCAGTACCTGATTCACTAACTGAAGTAGAAATACCTGCAGGTTCATCAAGTTATCCATTAATAACTGATACCGCAAATTGTAAATCTATAAATTTAGGATCAAATGCTACAATTACAATTCAAAGTGGATTGTTAAATATTGCTGGTGATGGAAATTAAATTTAATAATAATAACTCTCAGTTATTACAATAATAAAATCAAAGGTAGGAAATTTGGTCAGCTCTTCTTTTTGCATTGCAAAAAGAAGAGGCTGGGGGTTTAAGATAATAAGAGTACATATAAATCAAAAAAGTAATAAAGAATAACTTTAAATAAAAATTTAACAATTAAAAATGGCTTTTATCAATATCTTAAATAATAAACAGAGCGAAAAAAAAATACAGCATTATTAACTTAATTGTTAATCATGTAATTTATCTTTTCCTCAAATACTAAATGCTATGAAAACATCAATCTGCCTGATTATATTAATGATTCATATTAATTTAGGGTCATTTGCACAAACAGCAACTCTTCCATCTGGAGCTGGTACAGTCTCGAATCCATATCAAATAGAAAACTTAAACAACTTGTATTGGATAGCTGCACATTACACGCGCTGGCATGCTCACTACATTCAAACAAATAACATAGACGCAGCAGCAACTGCAGACTGGTTTGGAGGAGCAGGCTGGTTACCAATTGGAGGTTCGCCTATTCCTTTTGACGGCACCTATGACGGACAGGGCCATACTATTGATAGTATTTCAATTAATAGATCCGATAATGCTTATCATGGATTTTTCGCTACAATAAACGAGGGAACAATTAGCAACTTAAAACTTACAAACCTCAATATTGTTGGCCATCATGTTGGCGGTCTCGTTGGCTACGCAGGATCTACTACTATTACAAACTGCTCCACAACAGGCTCAATCTCAGGAGATGCTACTGTCGGAGGGCTAGTTGGTATGATAAACCTTTCAACATACGGCTACTCACACAATGTTACAGAATGTTATAGCACTGCAAATGTAATTTGTACAGGAGATGGTTTAGGTTATGGTCCGGCTGGTGGTTTAATTGGCAGTATTGATAATTGGGGCGGAAATTATACAAATCTTATTGTATCAGATTGCTGGAGCAGCGGAAATGTACAAGGCTATATGACTTTTGGAGGCTTTGCAGGTGATTGCACAACTGCAAAAATTGAAAGGTGCTATAGCACCGGCAATGTGCAAGGTGTTAATACTGGGGGAGGATTTATTGGAAGAACAGATGATAATACCATGATAAAGAATTGTTACAGTCATGGTAATGTTACCCGAATCTCAAGTGCCCCCGTTTATAATCACTTTTTTGCAGGTTTTATGGCATACAATCAACAATCACATATTTCCTTTTGTTACTCAACAGGTTCCGTTACTTATGACGGAGCATCAAACCCTACAAGTAAGGGGTTTCTGGGCGGATCAAATAACGTAATCATGATGATGGCCAATTTCTATGATATGGGAACTTCAGGGCAATCCGGCTCCGCTTATCAAGGGTGGTATTTTGGAAAGACAACAGGGGAAATGAAAACCATCTCAACTTTTACAAACGAAACATGGGACTTTATAGGAGAAACAACTAACGGAACCAATGACTATTGGAGTTTAGACGGAGTTTCTAATGGTGGTTATCCGTTCTTAAGTTGGGAAAATAGTTGCTGGACAGGCAGTTCTCGCTCTTCAGATTGGTTTGCTATATCAAACTGGTCTACAGGGGCAGTACCAACATCATCTGATATTGTTTCAATTGCAAATGTGTCTACAAATCCAACCATAGGTGGCAGTACAACAGCAGAGTGTGCCGAATTAATTATTGCATCAGGATGTTCGGTAACTATACAAAATAATGGTACTCTTACAGTTTCAGGAAATGGAAATTAAATTTAATAATAATAACTCTCAGTTATTACAATAATAAAATCAAAGGTAGGAAATTTGGTCAGCTCTTCTTTTTGCTTTGCAAAAAGAAGAGGCTGGGAGTTAAAATAACAATTTTGTAAAATAGAATCAATGAAAAAAATATCAATATTATTACTTATAATTCTAATGGGGTTTCTATCAATTAGAGCTCAAATTGCAATTAATACCGATGGTAGTGTGGCTGATAATAGTGCTATGCTAGATATAAAAAGTACAACAAAAGGAGTACTATTACCACGTATGACTAATATTCAAATACAAACAATAGTTAGTCCTGCAGATGGGTTGCTTGTTTATAGTACAGATGACAGTCAAATTTATTGTTTTAATTTGGGTGATAATGAATGGAAGGAGATTAATTATGGTACGGGAACTTTACAACTGATTTTTATTTGTGGTATTTCTTCGGTTATCGATAGTGAGGGGAATTATTATAATACTGTATTGATAGGCACACAATGCTGGATAGCTGAAAATTTAAATATTGGAACAAGGATTGATGCCTCAAATAATCAGACTAATAATGGTGTAATAGAAAAATATTGTTACAATAATGACCCTGCCAATTGCACAACTTATGGTGGTCTTTACCAATGGAATGAAATGATGCAATATGTAACAACCGAAGGCACACAGGGTATTTGCCCTGATGGGTGGCATTTACCAACTGATGAAGAATGGAAAACAATGGAAATGCAATTGGGAATGAGTCAAAGCCAGGCTGATGATACAGACTGGCGTGGAACAGATGAAGGCGGCAAAATGAAAGAAACCGGAACAACTCACTGGAATACTCCAAATACAGGCGCAACAAATACTAGTGGTTTTACTGCCCTCCCGGGGGGCAATTGCTACAGCCCCAGTGGAACGTTCTATAAATTTGGACAATACGGCTTTTGGTGGTCGTCTACAGAGTTCTCAGGTACAGCTGCGTGGCATCGGGTTCTGGGCTATAATTACCCATATGTTTACAGGTACGGTAGTGGTCACTCGTATGGCTATAACGTACGTTGCATAAAAAATTAATAAAGAAACTAAAAATTAAATAAGTGCTATTTTACAAAATAATGAAAAAACTAACATTACTATTTACAATCTTAATAGCTGGAATATATGGTGTTGCTCAGATTGCTATAAACAATAATGGCAGTGCAATATTAGATATTACAAGTACTACCAAAGGGCTACTCATCCCTCGTATGACGAATATATATATACAAGCAATAACAAACCCAGCAGGTGGCTTGCTAGTTTATAGCACCGACGATAGTAAAACTTACTGTTTTCATTCAGATGATAATGAATGGAAAGAGCTAGCAATAGGTACAAGTGGAATGACTCCTTATGCAATTTATAATATTGGTACAAGTTCAGTTCTTACTGGGTCCATTTATGAGGGAGTTACAATATTACCATCTTCCATTAATCTACTTATTACTGGTAACATATCTGTGTCTGGATATTGGAGCATTACAACTGCTGTAATTAATGGATATAGCTTTTCAGGAAGCGGAACAGCTACTTCTACGGGAACAGCATATTTTATGCTTTACGCAAGTGGCACTCCTGTTGTTGCACAAACTGACTACTTTAATGCCATAGCCAATAATGGTGGAGGTTCATGGTCATTTAACGTAACCGTAAATCCTGTTCCTTCTTACCCATCAGGAACTGTACATTGTATAGCTGGAGGTGCTGAAATTAATGATGTATATAATCCCACAACTGGTGAAACATGGATGGATAGAAATTTAGGTGCTTCTCAGGTCGCCACGAGTGCTACAGATAGTGATGCTTACGGTGATTTGTATCAATGGGGTAGACTGAGTGATGGCCATCAGTGCAGATCAAGTGGTACTACAACTACATTAAGTAGCAATAATGTTCCTGGGCATGATAATTTTATAATAACTTCATACTCACCATACGATTGGCGAAATCCTCAGTACCCACTTCTGTGGCAAGGGGAAAGTGGTATTAACAATCCTTGCCCTGAGGGCTATAGAATTCCAACTCAGGCAGAATGGGAGGCTGAACGACTAAGTTGGAGTTCAGGTGCTTTTAGCTCTCCTTTAAAATTATCACGAACAGGAGTTCGTTATACATCTGGTACTATTAATAATGCGGGAATACAAGGTTACTATTGGAGTAGCACATATGCAACAAGCATTGGATCATATGGTTTGTACATATCAGATGGTGGGGCATCAACGACTTCTAATTATACTCGGAGCCAAGGTTTTTCTGTCCGTTGCATTAAAGACTAACACAAAAATAACTATGCACCAATAGGCTCTACATGAATAGTAATTTCCAAATTAGGTAGTTTGCGCCGAAGTTCGTTTTCAATTTTATCACAAAGTTTGTGAGATTCCATAACGGTCATCTTACCATCTACTTCCAAATGAAAATCTAATTCTCTGTTGGAACCGGCTTTTCGGGTTCGTAACATGTGATATTTAATATTTTCAGATTTGAATTCGTTTATTGTATCTTCAATTAACTTTTGTTCTTCTTCAGGAAGTGCATTGTCTATTAGGGGTTTAAAGGCTTCAACTAATATTTCGAAAGCTTCTTTTAATATAAATGCTGCAACAACTATCGCAGCAACAGGATCTAAGAAATTCCATCCAGTAAAGTAAATTACTGCTAAACTAGCACCTATACCAAGCGAAGTATAAACATGAACACTTAAGTGTAAAGCATCTGCCTTAAGGGCAATTGAGTCGGTTTCTTTTGCAACACGATACATATAACGGCTAACTACAAAGTCGACTAATGCTGAAATTATCATTACTATGAATCCTAGGGTTAAACCTGTGTGATCAATTGCATGTTTACTTGTAAGTCGACCAATGGAATGGTAAATAATCCATCCCGAAGCAACAAAAATGAGCAAGGCTTCAAC
>JASFZK010000051.1:0-5110 GCA_045267845.1 Bacteroidota bacterium
AACTTTCAAATCACCCGAATTTCAGTTCAAATGGCAAATATTGGCACAAATGAAATTAATAGCATACTAACTGATATTCAACCGAAGATTGACTCCATATTCCCACCTAGCAAGTATGATGTTAGTTTAACCGGAACAAGTGTTGTTTTTTTGAAAGGCACCAATTATTTAGTGAAGAATCTATTTATGAGTCTTATGTTAGCTGTACTTATTATCACCATCCTTATGGCATTAATATTTTCATCAGCTCGAATGATTCTCATTTCTTTAATTCCCAACCTAATTCCTCAAATTCTTACTGCCGGAATGATGGGATACTTTGATATACCTATTAAACCGTCAACAATTCTAATATTTAGTATTGCACTGGGAATAAGTGTTGATAACACAATACATTTTTTATCAAGATACCGCTTACAACTTAGACACAATAGTTGGAAAATTAGGCCCGCAGTTCTTGGAGCTTTAATAGAAACAGGATATAGCATGGTTTATTCAGCTATTGTTCTTTTCTTTGGGTTCTTCATATTTACTTTATCTTCATTTGGTGGTACCGAAGCTCTTGGATATTTAGTTTCATTTACTCTGGTTGTAGCACTACTATCCAACCTTTTTGTATTACCATCATTACTATTAACTCTAGATAAACGAATTATTACCAAATCATTTAAGGAGCCATATCTTGAGGTATTTGATGAAGAAGAAGATATTGAACTTGACAAACTTATTATTGAAGAGTTAGGACCAAAAGATAATTAACCCACATATATTAATAAAATTAATCTATAACTAAAAATAAGTGCTATGAAAGGAATAATATTAGCAGGTGGATCTGGTACTAGATTGCACCCTTTAACCATTGCAGTTAGCAAGCAGCTAATGCCAATTTACGATAAGCCAATGATATACTATCCATTATCGGTATTAATGATGGCAGGCATACGCGATATATTAGTTATTTCAACTCCACACGATACTCCAAATTTTAGATTATTACTTGGCAATGGTTCACAAATTGGATGTAATATTGAATATGCTGTACAGGAAATTCCAAATGGCCTTGCACAAGCATTTGTAATTGGTGAAAAATTTATTGGTGATGATAAGGTAGCTTTAGTTTTAGGTGATAATATCTTTTATGGTTCAGGATTTCAAGATCTGCTCATGGCAAATAATGATCCTGATGGTGGTGTTGTTTTCGCGACACATGTTACCGACCCCGAAAGATATGGAGTAGTTGAATTTGATGATAACTTTAACGCAATTTCAATTGAAGAAAAGCCCACTAAGCCAAAATCTAATTTTGCAGTGCCTGGCTTATACTTTTATGATAATACTGTTATTGAAGTTGCTAAAAACCTTAAGCCCAGTGCAAGAGGCGAATACGAAATTACCGACATTAATAAACACTATCTTAAAGAAGGTAAGTTAAAAGTTGGTATGCTTAGCCGCGGTACCGCCTGGCTCGATACAGGAACATTTTCCTCACTTATTCAGGCCTCACAGTTTGTTGAGGTTGTTCAGGATCGTCAAGGACTTAGGATAAGTTGTATTGAAGAAATAGCTTATAAAAAAGGGTTTATTAATAAAGAACAATTAAGAAAAGCTGCAGAACCTCTTGTTAAAAGTGGATATGGACAGTATTTGTTGGGTTTGATTGATGATTAATATAATCTAACAAGCCCATTGTACATTATCCAAGTTTAAATTTAGCTCATAGTGATTGTCTTCATTCAATTAAATAATAACGACTTATATGAGCTATTTTAAGTTAGTGTTGATTTAGCAAAAAGTACATAAATTATGCAAGATTACGAGCAGTTGATTGAATATTTTGAAGATCAGCTTCATAAAATAAGTTATAATGGAAAACCAATTGAGCTATACAACCCAATAAAATACACATTGAGTTTTGGGGGTAAGCGAATTAGGCCAGTAACTACATTAATGGGTTGCGAATTATTTTGCAATGATTACAAGAGAGCTCTTCCTCAGGCAATTGCCATCGAGATGTTTCATAATTTTACACTAATTCATGATGACATAATGGATAATGCTCCCATTAGACGTGGAAAAGAGACAGTGTTTAAAAAGTGGAACTCGAATATTGCCATACTATCCGGAGATACTTTGTTTGCTCTTGCTTATCAATACGCCCAAAAAGCTGACAAAGATGTGCTACCACAAACCTTAAGCGTTTTTAACGATACTGCCATCGAAGTTTGCGAAGGTCAACAATTTGACCTCAATTACGAAAACAATAATAATGTTACAGTGGATGAATATTTGAATATGATTCGACTTAAAACAGGAGTGTTGTTTGGTGCCAGCTTAAAAATAGGAGCATTAATTGGTGGTGCACCAAAAAAAGATGCTGAACTCATATATAACTTCGGCATTAACATTGGTCTTGGATTTCAACTCAAGGATGATTTACTTGATACATTTGGGAATGAAAGTATATTTGGAAAAAAAACAGGTGGTGATATTATTACCAACAAAAAAACATTTCTATATTTAAAAGCGCTTGATATTGCTGATGCAAAAACTAAGGATAAGTTGTTATTGCTCTACAATTCACCCGATATTAATGATGAACTTAAAATTAAACAGACGAAGGAAATATTTACAAAATTAAAAATAGATCAGGCAACTAATTTTGAGATAAATAAGTACTATTTAAAAGGCATGAAAAATTTAGAAAATGTAAATATTTCTAGTGATAAAAAAAGTTGCCTAAGGGAGGTAGCCATTAAAATGATAGATAGGAATAAATAAGAGGAGTTGGTATTAACTTTTACATTTTGTACTATTACTATTCTTGTTAGCCAGCCATGCTTTTTTCTACCTTTTCGAGTTCTTGTTGTTTTAATTCCCAATCTTCGAAACCTTTTTCCAGTTCCATATTAATTTTGTCATGCTGTTTGTAAAGTTCGCCTGATTTTATTTCATCTTCAAATTTTTCAGGATCTGAAAGCTTTTCATTTATGATTTTAAGAAGAGATTCGCTTTTCTCTATGTTACTCTCAAGCCTTGTTATATCATTTTTCAATTTCCTAACTTTTTTATCATGATCTTTTTTATTCTCCCACTGTATTTTATTATTTGTTGTTTTAGTACTATTTTCAATGGGGTTTTTGGCTATCTCTAATTCCTTTAATGATTCGATCCTTCGCTTTTCCAGAAATAAATTTATATCACCTCTATATTCTTTAATTCCTCTGTTTCTAAACTCGTACAAGCGATTTGTTAGTCCTTGTAAAAAATCACGATCGTGAGAAACAATAACTAGAGTACCATCGTATTTCAATAGAGCACTCTTCAAAATATCCTTTGTTCTTAAGTCCAAGTGATTTGTGGGTTCATCCAACAACAGTAAATTTGTGGGTTCCAATAAAAGTAGAGCAAGTGACAAGCGTGATTTCTCACCTCCCGAAAGTACTTTTACTTTTTTAAGTGTATCATCTCCCTGAAACAAAAATGCCCCTAGAATGGAATTAATATTTTTTCTGATATCCCCTACTGCTACATTATCAATTGTCTCGAACACAGTCAATTCAGGATCTAGCATATCACCCTGATCCTGTGCAAAGTATCCAATACTAACTTGATGACCTAATTTAATTTCTCCGGTAAAATCAAGTTTACCAGCAATTATTTTTGCCAGAGTTGATTTGCCTTCTCCATTCCTACCCAAAAAGGCTATTTTTTCACCTTTAATAATCTCAAAATCAATGTTGTCAAGGATAACTGATTTGCCATAATGCTTCGAAATATGCTTACCATCTATTGTAACCTTTCCACTATGAGGAGCAGGCGGAAATGAAAAATGAATTGAACTCCTATCAATATTATCCAATTCTATTTTGTCCATTCGTTCAAGATGCTTAACTCGCGACTGAACCTGTTTCGCCTTTGAAGCCTTGTATCTAAACCTTTCAATAAACTGTTCAACTTCGTCAATTACTTTTTGTTGATTATTGAAGGTAGCTTTTAAATGTAATTCTCTTTCTTCACGCTGAACAATATATTCTGAGTATGATGTTTTATAATCATACATACTACCATTACTAAGCTCTATGGTTCGATTAGTAATATTATCAAGTAGTGCACGGTCGTGAGAAACAAGCATAACTGCACCTGAATAAGAGATTAAAAAATCTTCAACCCATTGAATCGATTCTATATCAAGATGATTAGTAGGCTCATCCAATAAAAGTAAACCTGGCTTTAGCAATAATAGTTTAGCTATTTCAACACGCATTTGCCATCCTTGGCTAAACTCATTCATTGGACGGAATAGATCTGCACGCTTAAAGCCAAGCCCCATTAGGTATTTCTCAGCATTACCTGATAATTTATTGGGTGAATATATATTGAGCGCATTATCCAGAAACCCCAGTCTTTCAATAAGTTTTGAATATTCCTTATCACTATATTCAATATCCAATTCAAGTTTTTGGTGTATTTGCTCTATTTCTTCCTTATACGCATCTAAAAACTTAAAGGCTTGCATGGCCTCGTCAAACACAACTAGATTAGATGAAATAAATTTATCCTGAGGGAGATAACCAATTGAAATATCAGAAGGAATAACAATCTTTCCCATTTCGGGTTCAAGTTCGCCTGCCATTATCTTCAATAAAGTAGATTTTCCTGCACCATTTACACCTGCAAGACCAATTCTATCTTTGGGGTTAATATTAAATGAAACACTCTCAAATAGAGGTGAACCGCCAAATTCCTTCCTTATATTACTAACTGATATCATGATTCCAAATTGCAAGCAAAAATAATAAAATAGTATTAGCAGAGCATACCTGATATTCTCAAAGATGATAATATATACTAAGTATTTCTATTATACTAACTAAACATCAAAATGAGCTTAATAAATCTTCACCTTTTTAATTTTATCTTCTTGAGAAAATCAAAAATCTATTGATTTATTAAGCTCATTTTGATGTTTAATTAGTATTACAAAAAAAAGGGAGCCTTGTCGAATGACAAGGCTCCCTTTAAAATTATTGTGTCGGTAAGTAATTACCGCTTGTTATTATTTTGTGATAATAACTCGCTTTGTAACTACACCGTTCTCTGTGTCTATCTT
>JASFZK010000052.1:0-37567 GCA_045267845.1 Bacteroidota bacterium
CCAATTTGCCGTTTAATGATTGCCATATTAGCTCCAATTGAATCATGAAGCTCTCTTCCTGCTCTATTTCTTGCATCTTCCTGCCCCGCGACCATCGAAACAATCATTTGCTTTTGATGTTCCCGTTGTTTTTCTAATAATTCAGATCTCTCTTTATATACTAACAATGATTCGCGCGCCATCAGAATCATAAAGCTAGTTATCTCGAAAAGTGTGGAAATTAAAAGTGTTCTAAGCACAAAGGGAGAATCTTCAACGAATCCTAAATTTGGTAATATTGCCTCCGAAAATGCTGTTAGAGTATTAATACCATATATAACAAGCAGAGGTATTGCATTTTTGTCGCTATACTTTACGCATCGTAATAAAAATATGAGTATCAGCAATAATACTATACCCGTTGTAAACATAATATAAAAATGAGAATAATACATTATTATACTATCCCTAACAGCAGGTATTAGATTGACTGCAACAATAACAATCATAAAATAAATAATATAATACATCCATTTCCAAACAACCTTATTTCGTTTTTTTATGGGTGTTAATTCGTTTAAAAACAAAGGAAGAAACAAACAAATAAGAGTAGTGCCTGTAAAATCAATTATATTAGAAAACCCAGTACTATCGATATTGAAAAATAAAAAATAAACACCCAGCTGTGATGCTGTAAAAAGCCCCACACCAATATTAAAAAATATGTAGTATAAAAACAGTTTGAGCCTTACAAACCAATATATAATAATGGCTATTACTAACGCAAATAAAAACATCCCCCTCCAAAACCAGACCAAACTATTATTACTATTTATAATCTCAGTAGCCCTTGTTTTGCTAAGTAAATAAGACGTTGCACGTAGTGGCCTGTACAAGAATTCAAGGCGGATTAACACATTTGTGGTTTGCTGTGGCTTAAAATTTATCAAAACAGGATATCCAATACTATTGAGGTGCTTATTTGAATTAGGCCGTTTAATTCCAGTTTTAATAATATTTATGATTGAAGAATCGGTTACTGCATAAACATCAATTTCATGAATAAGGTGGTAAGGAATAAATAGATATCTTTTAATACTAACTTTATAAGGATTATAAATTTTAAAACTTATCCATTGAATATGTTTATTTGAAGTAAATGTTGGGTTTACATTAAGCTTATCCCACTGATGTTTTTGTACTTGATTTACAGTTAGTATGTTAGATGTGTCTTCAAAATGATATATATAGCTACTGAGATTTAGCTGATTAACAGTACTATCAATAGTGTATTCTTCTTCCGAAAAGGAAAGATAACTTTGGATGATCAAAAAAATTACCAGCAAATGCTTCATTTTGCTCAAATATAATTTTTGTAATAATACTGAATAATTTCTGCAGTTGTGCTTAATTGTAACTTCCTGCTAATATTTTTTCGGTGTGTTTTTATCGTGTTGTAGCTTATGAAAATTTCATCTGCAATATCATGATTATTTTTCCCTTTTGCTAATAATGCAATTATTTCTTCTTCTTTTGGAGTTAACAGCTTTTCTTTTTTGTTTAAAATATTCAGTGTTTGTTTTACTTTTTCCGAATAATATTCGTGCCCTGAGAGTATTTCGTTTATACCCACCATTATAAATTCGTGATCATCTTTTAATATATAACCTTCAATATTCAACTCCTTGCATTTTTTTATAACAGACAGCTTATTGTGCATTGATATGATTAGTACAGGTACGTTTGGATAATCTGTTTTTAATTTAGTTAAAAGGGTAAAAACATCTTCACCAGGCAATTCAATATCACTAATTAATAGTTGATAGGTATTAAAATCCAGTTCTGCCTGGGTTAAGTTTGCAATGCTATTAAAGATATCTAATTCTAGATCTTTAAAATTATCTTCAAGAATTTTGCCTAACCCTTCGGAGAATAAAGAATGATCGTCGAGTATTATTATTTTCATGTTAATATATTATACCACAAAAGTAGTTAATCAAAATATACTAATCCATCCCCCTGCAGGGGGATATTTTGCAAAATCTCAAATTAGAGATATTCGCTACATCGTTTGATAATTAATTTCTATTCATTGGTAAATCAATACCATACCCGCCTTTTGCGTCTTCTCTTTTAAGAAGAATTGCAAATACAAGACCAATGACACCCAAAATTGGGAACATAATAATTGTGGGAACATAATTTAGAGTTTCCGGGTTTCCAGGATTGGTAGCATCTAATATTATTCCTGCAATAATTGGAATCCCAAAAAGCCCCAAATTTTGTATTGAGTACATTAATCCATATGCAGTACCCATCTGTTTATAGTCAACAAGTTTAACCAATGATGGCCACATGGCTGCCGGAACTAGTGAAAACGCAATACCGAGCAATATCATTGGTGCTATTGGGTAAATATTTGTAAAAACAAATCCCAAATAAACAATAACCAGTACTGATGAACCAAAAATCATAGCTGTGGCTGCTCTACCATATTTATCAATTAAAAATCCGAAAAGTGGAGTAAAAAACAAAGTCCCCAGTGGAAGATATGAAGCAATTTTACCACTTTGTATGTCGCTCATACCAAACTTATGAAAGAAAAAATCGGGAGCGAAGGCCATAAACGGAAATACTGCCGAATAAAAAGTGACACATAGCAATGCAATATAAATGAAAGTTTTGTTGCTAATTATTTTTATTATATCAGAAAATGCAAAGTTATCTTTTAGTGATTCTTCCTTTGGTTTTCCAATTTGTGAGTTTAGTTTAGTATCAAATAGTATGTAAATAACCATTGCAAGTAATCCTATACCAACCAGTACGGCTGCTAACCAAATTGCATTACTTAGGCCAGGTCCACCATCAGCTATTACTGGTGATAACTGTAATGCTGCAAAAGTGCCAAGGCGACCAAAGCCAACTTTTAACCCAAAAGCGAGGGCGAGATCTTTTCCTCTAAACCACTTTACAAGAATCTTACTAACTACTACTATACTAGTTTCAGCTCCCAACCCATAAAAGAATCTGCCAACGAGCATCATTTTTAACTCAGGTGAATAATCTGGTAAAAACGACTTCATAAAAGCATACCCAAAACCACCTTGGCCATATGATGACGAAGCTCCATACGCTGTGATGAAAGCTCCAAGAGCCATGAAAAACACAAATATAAAACCTGTCCGTCTAATACCTATTTTATCAAGTACTACACCTCCAATAACAGCCATTAACAAAAAAGTGTTGGGTATAGAATAAAAAGCAACAAATAACCCATATTGTGTGTTTGTGAATCCAAACTCCTGAGTCATCAATCCTTTTAATGTTGAGAAGGCATCATAAAAATAATAGTTTACAGAAAGAATAAACCCAACTAATATCAATATGCCCCAACGTGCCACCGCATACTCGTTTAAAGCTTACTTTATATGATCCATTTTAACATTTTTTGTGCGGTCGTAAAAATACAATTCTCATATAATATCGGGTTATTAATAATAATATCTTTTTCGATATCGACAGATTTAGTATCTTTGGGGGTTATCAATAGTGTTTTCCATAATATAAATGAGTAAACATACCACCAATATCAATAATGAAGATCGGAATTTAATTTTATGGTTAGGTTCTGCTGGCTTTCTTATTTCGGTTATCAGTTTAGTAATTAACTACCAACTAAATTTTGGCGATTACCTTATTTTGGTAACCTATGGTGGAATTATTTTGTATGGAGCACTGGCATTTGCAGTTTACAAGGGGTTAAGCATAACCATATCACAGTATTTATTGGTATATATTACATTAATATTCACTAATTTACTTTGGTATTTTGAGTATGGAAGTGAAGGGCCTGTATTATATTTTTTCATAATAATTTTTTCGCTAATTATATTTATTTGGCATAACAAAAAGTTGATAATTGGGTCATTAATTTTATTTGTAAATTTAGTTGCATTATTTTTAATTGATTTCTATTATCCTGATTTTGTACAAGGTTACCAAACTGAGCAAGTAAAAACCATTGATATTTACTCAAGTCTACTCATGTTTGGGATAATAATATATGCTTTAATGGCTGCTGTAAAAAAAAGTTATGCACGCGAATTTGAAAAAGCAAAACAAGCTGATAAATTAAAGTCTTCCTTTCTCGAAAATATAAGTCATGAAATTAGAACTCCTTTAAATGCAATAGTTGGTTTTAGTAGCTTGCTTGAGGATAATGAATTATCCAAAGAGCAACGACAAGAGTACAACGAACTTATAAGTGATTGCAACCAAACCCTTTTGAGAGTTATTGATGATATACTCCAGGTTTCGTTGTTGGAAACAGAACAATTACCCTTGGCAATGGATGATTGTCAGTTAAATGAATTACTTGAAGGATTAGATTATACATATGGTAACTTACTAATTAAAGAAGGTAAGTCTGAAATAAAATTTGAGATAAGTGAATCTACTCTTAATGCTGTTGTTATAACAGATAGAAATAGACTTCAGCAGGTATTAATGAATCTGTTGGATAATGCAGT
This sequence comes from Bacteroidota bacterium, assembly GCA_045267845.1. GTDB lineage: Bacteria > Bacteroidota > Bacteroidia > Bacteroidales > F082. Next base: position 4,509 of record JASFZK010000052.1, read on the forward strand.
TAAATTTACTAAATCGGGCAGTATTAACTTTGGGTATAAAATCACTGATGAAAATATTTTATTTCACGTAAGTGATACTGGAATTGGGATAAAAAGAAAATATCAAAAATTAATTTTTGATCGCTTTTATAAAATTGATGATAATAGAGATGAGTTATACCGTGGTACTGGTATTGGCTTGTTTCTTACCGAAAAGATATTAGAATCATTTGAGGGTGCAATTTGGGTTGAGTCGACTTTTGGAAGTGGAGCGACTTTTTATTTTACGATCCCAAAAAATGGATATCACGAATTTATTAACCTTAGTTCTACATAAGCACCAATTAAATTATAACAAGCTGACTATAATTGGCAAACAAAAGTTTATCTGTTTTATATCTTTAAAATCAGTAACAAAAAAGCCGGGAACCTATCCAATAGATTCCCGACTCAATACTTTTAAATAATAAATCTAATTACCTTATTACTGATGCTTTTTTCGTTACAACACCTGTACTTGTGTGCAGTGAGTAAAAATAGTGTCCTGTTGGTAATGAAGCAGCATCCCATTTTACTGTGTGTGTTCCTTTTGAGTAATTTTCGTTTACCAGCACGGTAACTAACGATCCTCTTACATCATAAACATTTATTACAACATTGTCACGCTTTTCAAGTGTGAACTGAACATTTGTAACTGTGCTAAATGGATTTGGGAAATTTTGCGAAATAGATGCAAGATCTTCAATTTCGTTAACAGAAGATGTATAAATATTTGCTGCTCCAGGAGTAAAATCAGGCATCATAAACCAGTTATCTGTACCATCTGTATAACGTCCAAAAGATGTGTCGGCTATTTGAGGACCATAAGTTAAACTATCTAAAAATACCTGCTCAGGGCTCCAAAGGCCAACTTGCTCACCACCACCACTTAATTTAAAGTTTAAGTTTAGTACGCTCGATTCTTCACCTTTGTTGGCATAAAACAAAATAAAACCACCAGCTTCAACAGTTACAGAGTCTGGATAGGTAGAAGGAATTTGATACATGGCTTCAGGATCAATAAGGTCATCAGACATATAATATCCTCCTAGCATAACAGCTTCTTCACCTGCGTTATAAATCTCAATCCAGTCGGGATAATCTCCTTGAGGACCTGCGAATGCAGCATCGTTGCTTGCCATAAATTCATTGATATATATTAGTATATCAGTTGGGCCAACATTTGGATTAACGTTCGATTCACCTGGAGTGAAGTCACTCATTAAATACCAATTTTCAGTACCATCGTGATAACGTCCGTATGATGTATCCGTAATTTGGTCACCATATGTAATTCCGTCTAATAATTCTTGATCAGGATTCCAAAGGCCAACCTGTTCGCCACCACCACTAAGCTTAAAGTTCAAATTTAGAACACTTGATTCTTCACCTTTATTGGCATAAAACAGTATAAATCCACCTGGTTCTACAGTAACTGAATCAGGATAAGTATCAGGGATTTGATATGCTTCTGCAGCATTTAGTGTATCATACAAATAATATCCACCTAACATCACAGCTTCATCACCGGCATTATATATCTCAATCCAATCAGGGTAATCTCCTTGTGGACCAGGGAAGGCAAGGTCGTTACTAGCCATAAACTCATTAATGTAAAGTTCAATTTCTGCTGGTGTAGGATTTGTGTTTGCGGCTCCTGGTGTTATATCAATCATAAAACCCCAAAAATCACTTCCATCAGGATATCTTCCATATGAAACATCAGTTGTTTGATCTCCGTAACTCATTGTGTCAATAACAATATTTTCGGAAGTCCAAAAACCTATTGCTTCGCCACCACCACTTAATTTAAAATTTAAATTAAGTACACTACTTTCCTCACCTTTGTTGGCATAAAAAAGGATATAGCCAAATGCAGGAACAGTAACTGAATCAGGATATGTATCAGGAATCTGAAACAATGCTGAGGTATCATTAAGTGCATCCGAGATATAATACCCACCTAGCATGACAGGTTCACTGGTATTATTATAAATTTCAATCCAGTCGGGATAGTCACCCTGTGGGCCAGGAAAAGAAATATCGTTGCTTGCCATAAACTCGTTAATATAGAGCTGGGCATTCAAATTGTTAAACATAAGAAACGAAAACATCAAAACAGTCATCGCTCTTACCACTAAGTAATTTTTTTTCATAGTAATTAAGTTTGAGTTAATAGTTATTCAAAGTGTGATTTTTCAATAAAAGTACATTTATTATTGCAAATATATTTAAACGCTTTAAGATTAAATGAAAATCATCCTATATTCAAACTATACAACTATATTTTACATACATTATTAGAGCTGCATGATAAATCCAACACCTCTACAGCCACTGATGTAATACTCTTAATATCAGTCATTAAAAATTTTAGCATCCCTTACAATTGCCATTTTAAACCTTACACAAACACAGCAGTCAAAAACTCACATCTTATTTTAAGTATCTTTGCATCACTAATTTAAATCCATCCTATTATGTCGCTACTCTATAAAAATGTAAAACAACTTGTTTTTGATATCGATGAATTTATTGATGCCGTTGAGCAAGGGGTACTTGTATTTAAGGAAGGCGTAGTTAACTACATTAACGGAGAGAGCACAGGTTTTGCCGATAAAATAAAACGAATAAACAGGCTCGAAGCTACTGCTGATAAATTGCAACGTAAAATTGATGATGAATTCTATCGTCATTCCATATTACCGCAAAACGCAAGTGATATTGAACATATGTTGGATAAACTTGATGAGATAATTGATATTGCAAAGGATAATCTATATCAATTTGACGATGAGTTACCTTTTATTCCGAATGAATTGAAGAACGATTTTATCAGGTTAGCTGATACATCAGTTGAATCGGCAATGGCAGTTTTCCCCGCATCACGAACATTTTTCAGAGAACCTTTGAAAGTTAAAGAAATGCTTTCGAAAGTATATTTTTATGAAAAAGAATCCGACAAAATTGCACGTAATATTAAGAGGAAGATTTTTCATGATATGAATGAATTGGATTTAAGTCAGAAAATGCACCTAAGATACTTCACATTACACATTGAAACCATATCCGACAAGGCCGAAAGTCTTGCTGATATGTTATCAATACTTGCCCTGAAAATGAATATATGATCATACTGTTTTTTCTATCGAGTGGTTTATTCTTGGGTTGGTCGTTGGGGGCCAATGATGCTGCCAATATTTTTGGTACTGCTGTGGGTACACGTATGCTCAAGTTTAAAACAGCTGCAATTGTTGCAAGCATATTTGTAATACTTGGTGCAGTTATTCAAGGGGCAGGGGCTAGTCATACACTTGGCAAACTTGGTAACGTCAACACTTTAGCAGCTGCGTTTACGGTTGCTCTTTCGGCAGCATTAACAGTTTATTGGATGACGCGCATGAGTCTACCCGTATCTACGTCACAAGCCATTGTAGGAGCAATTATTGGATGGAATTTTTACACAAACAACCCAACCGATATTAGTATACTAACAAAAATTATTTCAACCTGGATTTCGGGGCCAATATTGGGAGCCATCTTTGCAGTTTTACTCTTTATACTTATTAAGTATATTTCTCGAAAAACAAGTGTTCACCTTTTGTTTAAAGATATTTTCATAAGATATGGTTTACTTTTTGTTGGAGCTTTTGGTGCATATAGCCTTGGAGCCAACAATATTGCCAACGTGATGGGGGTTTTTACAGGAGCAGTAAATCTACCAACTCTTGATTTTGGAATATTTCAGCTTGAGAGTACTCAGCAATTATTTTTTGTGGGTGGCGTAGCCATTGCCATTGGCATAATTACCTATTCAAAACATGTGATGGAAACAGTTGGCAATACTCTTATGCCGCTAACCCCCGAAGCAGCAATTGTGGTTGTACTCTCACAAGCATTGGTGCTTTTTATTTTCTCATCACAAGGGTTATCTAATGCATTTCAATCCATTGGCTTACCTGCCATACCTCTCGTTCCCGTATCAAGCTCTCAAATTGTAATTGGTTCAATAATAGGTATTGGGGTATACAAAGGAGGGAAAGAAATTAAATATAACATTCTTGGTAGTATTAGTCTTGGGTGGATTGCAACCCCATTGGTAGCAGGTGTAATGGCATTTTTCATGCTGTTTTTTGTTAATAATGTATTTCAACAAGATGTTGGTGGGAATAGATCATTGGCACCAAAAAATATTGAATTATATAATAACACATCAGTTAAAACAGATTCAGTATTACAGTTGCAAGATTCAAATCTGTATCCACAAACATCTCCAACTACCAATTTAATTAGCTCAACCGTTGAAGAAATTGAAGAGGACACTTCTTTTCAGAGTAATAATTCAATTTTGTTACTAATTTCGATAATTATTTTATTGGTTACTGTACTAATACTTATCTATAAGCTAAAACAGAAAAAGAAGAAATCACAGATTGCCATAAAACAATCAGAAGCCACTGAGAATACACATAAGTTAAAGATTAAGTTGCTTGAAAAAAGTATTGAAGAGAAAACTCATCATCAGGATAATTTAGGTAAAGAACTCAAATTCCGCCAAAGCGAAATGGTAACCATGGCAATGAGCATTATTCATAAAAATGAATTTTTAGATAATCTTAAGAAGGAGGTTGTAAAGATAAAAACCAGTGTTGCTAATCAGGAAACCAGAGTGCTACTTAACAAACTTTCATTAATGATTACTCAAGATTTGTCGATTGATCGTGATAGGGAAAAATTCCAAATGCATATCAATGAACAAAATAGCAGTTTTATCCATCGGCTTGGCAAAGCTTTCCCAACCATGACTGATAATGAGATTCGTCTTGCATCAATGCTCCGACTTAACCTGAGCTCCAAAGAAATTGCTTCAATTCTAAATATTTCGCCTAAAAGTGTTGAGATGAACAGATACCGCCTGCGTAAAAAACTCAAGGTTGCTGCTAAAATTAACCTAAGCGATTTTATTCGCAACTTTAGTTGACAATCGAAAACAGCATGTCAATAAAATGAATTTTTAATCATATACTCCTGATACAAAAAGCATTATCCAATTGCGAGTGTTGCTTGTTATATATTGTAGGGTATATGTAGAGGCTTGTTTTTAGTTACTAATTTGTAATTGATGTTATTTAGCAACTGAGATTAATATGGTATTTTAAACTAAAATAATTAGATATGAAAAAAAGAAATTACACTAAACTTTCACTTTTGGGTTTATTAATGTTATTCCTTTTTAGTGGAAATGTTTATTCGCAAGATGAAAATATTGTTACTGGTAAAGTATTCCCTGTGGGAATGCAAACTCCAATGCGGGGCGTGTCAGTTCAAATTGAAGGTGATAATGCCTCAGCTGTAATAACTGATGGTCTTGGATCTTTTAAAATAGATGTTAGCTCATTCCCAGTTAATCTAGTTTTCTCGAAAGAGTATTATGGAAAACAAGTAGTACCAGTTAATAAGGCAGGCGATATAGTTGTTTATATGATTGCCGCAAAAGAACAAAATGCTTATGGACAGGAAATTGGTGTTCGAGTTACTCTAAATCCAGAGTCCAGAGATGGTATACTAATGTTTTCATCTACTGATAAACAATTTAAATACTGGTTTGATAACCGTGTTTATTTTGATGGTGCTATGTATTTTGGCGATAACACATACCAAGGCGAAGATAATGCCATTGGTAATGGTGTTAATATCCGACGGATGCGTTTTGCAATGAAAGCTATTCTGTGGGGACATTGGGGTGGTGAGATTGATTTTGATTTTGGCAATAATGCGGTTGATATTAAGGATGCATATATTAAGTATATGAATAAAAACTGGCAAATTAAAGCTGGTAACTTCCGTGAGCCTATGTCAATGTCTACCATGACTACTTCGCGATACATTACTTTTATAGAAAGGTCATATGCTACTGAGCAAGCTCCATCACGTCATTTGGGTGTTGCATACAAAACCTTTTCAAACCATATGTTTTTCGAAGGTGGAGTATTTTCAAGCAATATTGCTAATGATTTAATTAGAGATCAAAACAAAAGTAAAGGTACTAATGCAGGCTGGTCGGTAACCGCACGTTTTGCATATGCACCTATTAAAAAAGATAAGCAAGTATTGCATTTAGGAATTTCAGGATCCTACAGAACTCCAAAAATTCAGGAAATAGGTGACCCTATCAATAGTTTTAGATATGGCGAAAATGCTGAAACTGAAATTAATCGCAAGAAATATATTGATACTGACTGGATTGAAGATAGTCAGCACAAAATTATTACTGGGTTTGAGGCAGCTTATGCAATTAAAAACTTTAGAGTACAAGGTGAATACTTAATGACGAAAATTCAAAGAGATGTTGACGAAGTACCAACAGGTGAAGATAAAGTAGACTTAGGCGGTTTTTATATTATGGGTGCATGGCTTATTAATAATGCCGATTATTATTACAATATGAGTGATGCCGAATTTTCACAAGTTGATTTCAGAAATATTAATAAAGGTGTTTTTGAAGTTGCAGTTAGATATTCATATATGGATGCCAACTCATTTAAAGATGGTGATGATATTCCATTTCTTCCTGGCGGATCAGGCGAAACATATACCCTTGGCCTTAGCTACTATTTTAACTACAATGTTAAGTTTATGCTAAACTATGCTTATGTAAATCACGATCGTTGGGCAAACGGAAAAGGTAAATATAAAACATGGGATATTAATGCTGCTGGTGATGATATTACTCCAACTGGTGAAGGTGGAATTGATTTTAGCACAATTCAAGCACGACTTTTAATCGCCTTTTAAATCTTAAAAACCAACAATATGAAAAAATATATTTTTATAACCATAGTTACAGCCATCTTTTTTACAGGATGTGTTAAGGATGAGCTGCCAAGTGTGCAAGAACCCGAACCCGAAAACTATGATTACATAGTAATAAACGAACTAATTGCAAAAGATACTACCGACCCTTACTATATTAATGGTGATGGCTCGGGTGCCGATTGGGTAGAATTATATAATAAAGGTACCGAGTCAGTTAATGTTGCTGATATGTGGATTACTGATAAACCTGGCGAAGAAGCCGAATATCAGCAAATTCCTAATACAAATATTAATTTAACTACTATACCGCCAAAAGGCTTTTTGGTATTAATTTGTGGAGCATCTGATGCCGGTGGAGCAGATTTCCCAACAGGTATTATTGATGGAAAAATTTTCATTGATATGGGAATTAGCTCTTCAAAAGATAACAATGTTGTAATCTATACTCCCGAAAAAGTAGCAGTTGACGAATCAGCTGATTTTAACGGATTGGCAGATGATAAGTCGTTTGGACGTGAAACCGATGGAGTTGATAATTGGAATACTCTTGGTAAGAAAACTCCTGGAGCTTCAAATGATGGAAGTGCCCCAACAGTAGGGTCATTAGTTATTAATGAGTTTATGGCTAGTAATGATAATATCCCTGTTCCAGGTGATAATGGCGACTTCCCAGATTGGATTGAGATTTACAATACCGGTGATACACCAATTGATATGGGTGGTTGGTTTGTAACCGATGATCTTGAAGATATTGCTAAATACCAATTACCAACAGATAACCCTGCTCTTACAACCGTACCAGCATTGGGATATTTAATTCTTTATTGTGATGGAACTGAAGATGGACTTCATACAAATTTTAAACTAAGTAGTGGTGGTGAATCAGTAGGAATTTCTGAGGATGGCACAACTCTTACCCAAGGTTATAGTTATTGCGATACAGGCTGTGATTTACCAAATCCTGCAACAGATTTTTCTGCCGGACGTAATGGTGACGGGCAGGCAGCTTGGATAATTTTTGATCCTGAATCAAGTACACCGCCAACACCGGGAGCATCAAATGGTACTCAATAATAGCTAACATTTCCTCAATGAAACGAATCTCAACTATTATAATTCTCTTTGTTTTTTTGGCTGCTTGCCAGAAGGAGAAAGTAGATGTTCCAATAGTTGAGGTTCCTGAGGGGTCGTTAAAGCTTATTAGTAGTTATCAATTGGATATCCTCGAGCCTTCGGGAATTTCGTTTGGACCCGATGGACAAACATTACTCATAGTAAGTGATAATGCAAATATGGTTTACGAAACTAATCTGGAAGGCGAAATCATCCGTACATTAAACTATGTGGGAGCTGATTTAGAAGGCGTTGTTTATAATCCCGACGAAAATATTGTTGCCTTAGCCGAAGAACGACTTAGAGAAATAGTTCTGTTGGATTACGAAGTTGGTAACGAAATTGGGCGCTATCCAATTAATGTTGAAAATAATAATGATAACAAGGGTTTAGAAGGACTATCTTACAATTTAAACAATAAAGCATACTATATTGTTAACGAAGATTTACCAGGTGAACTAATTGTTTGGAATCCAAAGTTTGGAATAATTGAAAAAAAGGAGCTTCATTTTGCCATTGATTATTCTGCAATTTTTGTTGATGATTTGAATTCCATACTTTGGATATTAAGCGATGATTCACAAACTATGTACAAATGCGATTATAAAGCAAATGTGCTGATGGAGTTTATACTTCCTCGAACAAAGTACGAAGGATTAATAGTAGATGTTGATTTAATGAAAGCTTATTATGTTAATGATGCTACAGCCAAACTTGAGGTATTTGATATTGAAATAAGCATTTCTAAAGGTTCGTAAAAATAATACATAATTTATGATGACACCAGCCATACAACCACGATACGAATTCAGAATTTTCGGAAATAATCTCTCTGAATATGAAGAAAAGATCAAGCAACTATGTGAAAAGGAAATGACTCGAGATATGGACTCAGTTTACCTACTAACTCCATGGAAAAAAAAGAACAATGTTAAGATAAGGCAAGGTGTGATGGACATTAAACATCTAGAGCAGGAGCATGAATGCTTACAGCAATGGAATCCTTTTCTAGTTGGTTCATTTCCGCTTGCAGCTGATGTTATTAAATCAGTGGTTTTTCCTGCTCTTGGAATTGTATGTCCTGTTTTTGAGCGTAAGAAATATACTCTAAAGCAACTTGTTAATGAAGTAATATCCGTTGATCCTGATATCACAGTTGTTTATGTTTGGAAAACACGACATGCATATACCATTGCTGACTGCATTACCGAAATTGCTGAGATTAAAGTAAATGGCGCTTCGATAAAAACAATTTGCATTGAAGCTGAAGATCCTGAAAAAGTTATGGCAGCAAAAGAATTAATTGGAATTGATAAGAATGTTGAAAATGTAAACTACCCATTGGCATTGAAAAGAATAGTGGGCCTTACAGAGTTACCATCAAATTGGAATAATATAAATTTTTAAAAGATAATATAATGGCAAAAGATAAATTAGAAATAGGAGCAATATCTAAACCACGTTTTGAATTCAGAACTTTTGGAAGAAATTTTGAGGATGCGGCATTTTTAATGTCAAGACTTTCTGTTCCTGTTCCTGAAAAGGTTTGGGAAAGAACCTCCAAGGAGATTTATATCATATCACGAACAAATGATGTAAATAATACTAAAATAAGGGATGGCAAAATGGACATTAAAACATTTGTTCAAGAAGTAGATGGTTTGGAGCAATGGAATCCACTTATGAAGGGCGAATTTCCAATGAAAGCAACGATACTAGAGAATGAGGTTTTTCCTGCCTTTAAAGTTGATATGCCAAAGCTTGAAAAAGAAGAATATACAATTGACGAATTTTTGGAAATTGTTAAAAATCATGCTGACCTTCAAGCTGTGTCAGTGGAAAAAGAACGTTTTGGGTATATGATAAATGATACAATTTGTGAATATGCCAATGTTTGGATTAATGGTGCAATGGTTGTTACTGTAAACTCCGAGTCTACTGAGCTTGACGATATTAAGAAAACCATTAAAGATCTTGATTTAGAGGGTGTTGAAAATATTAACTACCTTCAAGCTGCAAAACGTATTATTGGTATGATTGATAAAAAACTAGCAAATTAGTTTGAAGTAATGGTACAATGGTATAATGTTACATTGATATAATTTAATCATTAAACCATTATATAATTATAACATTATATAATTGAATAAGATGGCACAAGAAATAGAAAGAAAATTTTTAGTTGTAGGTGATTTTAAACCTATGGTTACAAAAGAAACAAGAATAACACAAGGTTACTTATCATCAATCCCCGAACGAACAGTTCGCGCACGAATAAAAGGCGACAAGGGTTTTTTAACCATTAAAGGAATTGGTAGTGCATCTGGCGCAAGCCGTTATGAATGGGAAAAAGAGATTTCCACAATAGAAGCGCAAGAGTTGCTTAATATTTGTGAACCCGGAGTGATAGATAAAACTCGTTTTATAGTTCCTGAAAAATCAGGATTAAAATTTGAAGTTGACGAATTTTATGGTGATAATGAGGGATTAACTGTTGCTGAAATTGAATTACCATCAGAAGAACATCCTTTTGATAAACCCGAGTGGTTAGGTGAGGAAGTTACGGGTGATGTAAAGTATTATAATTCGATGTTAATGAAGAATCCTTATAGGGATTGGAAATAGAATATTTATAAACTTGCAATCCCTTTGTATATGGATTTAAAACGACAATACCAATAAATAATTAAACTAGGAAATACTAATGGCATCAGACGAAAAGCTTGATATAAATGGGTTTGACCCATTAGATATGGGTAACTATAAGATTGAAAAGCTTCCGAAGCGTTCCAAATCTAAAGTTGAGTCATTTTTGGCTACCATTGGTGGTCCGCTTGCAATACTCTCCTTTATCTTAATTTATTTTGTTTTCAAACCAGGGTTTCTGCTTAGTATTGATTCAAGCTCCCTAACTGATTTTGCCAAAAGTATATTTAATGAACGTGGTGCTGCTGAATTTTCACGAATGAATATTGCAATGCTTGCCATATTTGCGGCTGGTATTGTATTGTGGATGACCGAGGCAATTCCAAATTATCTTACATCCTTAATTATTATCATTAGCTTGGTGTTAACAGGTGTACTTACTGAGCAAATGGCATATGCACAGCTTGGTCATAAAGTTATGTGGCTAAATATTATGTCGTTTGTGTTGGCTAGCATGCTTGTTAAAACAGGATTGGCCAAGCGGTTTGCCCTTTGGTTTATTGTTCATTTCGGGAAGAAATCATCCTCAATATTTCTTAGCTTTTTACTGATAAATGTTGTCTTATCGGCGTTTATTTCAGCCACAACTGCAAAGGCTGCAATACTATTACCAATTTTTATGGTTATTGCTGCAATTTATGGCGCTCGTGGTGGTGATAAAAGAAATAACTTTGGAAGAAACATTGTTCTTCAAAACCTATTTTATATTAATATTGGTGCCAGTGGCTTTTTAACTGGTTCGGGGGCAAACCTACTTGCTGCAGCCCTAATTACAGGTGCAACAGGCGTTGATATATATTTTACCGATTGGATGAAGGGTAACTTTCTAGTGGCAATAATCCTTATGTTTTTAGGATACATTATGGCTGTTAGGATTTTCTTCCCCTTGAAAAAGGAAGAACGATTACCTCAGATACCAGGAGGAATGGATCGCCTACGAGAAGAGTTAGGTAAACTTGGCAAAATGAATTTCCAGGAGATTAAATCTGGGATTCTTTTCATAACAATTTTAGCATTTTGGGCTACCGATAAATATCATGGAATTAGTCCCACTGCCATTGCGTTCTTAGGCGCAGTTATTGCCTTATTGCCTAGAATTGGAATTCTAAAATGGAATGATGTTGATATCCCTTGGCATTTGATGTTATTTTCGGCCGGTGCTTATACTCTGGGTGCAGGATTTAAAGTTACGGATTTGCCATCTCTATCTGTAGATGCAATATTTGATTCATTTGGGCTGGGAGCACAAACACCATTTTGGGTGCTTTACCTTTCATTGACTTTTGCAATGGCATTTAGCGCATTAATTTTCCAATCGAAAACCATGCGTACCATGATTTTTATTCCAATTGCAATTGGTGTTGCCCAACGTTTTGGATTTGATGTTATTAGTCTGGCTTTGCCCGTAGCATTTTTAATTGAACATGTTTACATGCTTCCTTTTAACAGTAAACCAGCAGCATTGTTATATGAAACAGATCAATACAGTCTAACCGACACCTTTAAATTTGGCTTTACCATGCTGTGTGTTGGCTGGTTAGTAAACATATTAATGGGTGAAACCTGGTATCGTTATCTCGGAATTACTCCTGATGGTGTATTTGGTTGGTTTTAATTACAAGAGCCTCTAAAAGAAATAATATGTGGCAAAAAGCATCCTAAAATTGCTAGCTGCAGTTAAGTCTGTAGGTATTCCTTTACTATCATATGAACTACCATAGTTAGCAACAGTATATTCACCTTCCAAAGCAAACTTTAGTTTATTATACTTAAATGTAACTCGGGGTGACACTCTGTACATACTTTCAATTGTTGTACCCAGTCCATAAATAGGACCAATAATATCTTCATTAGCTCCAAGGTTTTTTGAATATCCTGCGAAAATACCAACACGAATTTTCTTTCCATTTGTATGGATATCAGTCCATATTGAAAAATTATTTATTGTGGCATATTCCACATATCCTTTTACCTTATCGGTAGAATCAGAAACGCCAAATCCCCCAATCATAAGAACATCAGGAACGTTTTGTCCATATATTCCCTGAAACTTAAAAGTAACTTTGGTTGTTACCAATTTTAAATATGCAATTGCATTATATCCACCAATGGCTTGATCTGTTTTGTAATTATCGGGAGTAACAATTTGAGGCACTATCTGTTTATAACTTGCTCCAATTCCAAAAAGGAAATTAGTTGTTGGTTTTACTTGTACTTGTGCACTAAACTCAGGTATGGCAGAATTTCGCATAAAGCGTGCACTTGGAATAGATTTGGAAGGATCCAATGGATTTGGACCTCTACTTGTATAATCACTTTGTGAATTTGCCACAACCATCACTTTAGCTATGCCCATTGTATGTGATAATCTTATTTGAGGATTACGTGCAAATGGCTGAAATGGTGAGCCTGTATTAAATGATACAGTTCCTGGGAAACAATCTGTCACAAACATGGGGTTCCAATATTGTCCAATTAATAGCTCCGTTGATGTCCAATTTAATTTTACATATGCATGACGTAATCTAAATAAACCAATATTTGTATTTAGCTGACCAAAAAAGTCGCCTTCCACTTTACCTGATAGTTTTGCATTAAGAACATTTGGTCCGGAAATACTAATCCCAACTCTACTTTGTATAGACAGGAAATTAAAGTTAGCTTTATCATTAATATCTTCACCAGCTGCATCCTCTTTTACTGGTGCAGGGAATAATAGAAAATGTCCTTCTCTTGCTGATACTGTTTGCCTTGTATCCCAAAACATATCTGTTTTTGCAAATCCGTAAATATTTACTTTTATTTTTTTTTCATCACTTTTTTGAGTAAATGCCATTATTGGGATTAGTAAAACGATTAAGAGATAGGTTGCTTTTTTCATGTTTCTATTTATTAAAAAGAGGTTATAAAAATATGAGCTTACAAAATATAAATATTTTGTAAGCTCATAAAAAATATTGAGTTTATTTTGCTAGTTTTTCATTATCTTTTTGAGTGGAAAGCGATACTACTACTAGAACTATGAGTGCCAAACTAAAAGATATAATAGCTGGATTGTCTAACATATGTGGTGCGTCAGCTTTGTTTAATCCATATCTGTCCCACATAGTTGGTGATGTTAGAATAATTCCGAGAGCAGATACTATTCCTGTAACTATTGACCAAGCAATTCCTTTTGCTGTTGTTTTTTTCCAAAACAATAACATAATAATTGCTGGTAAATTTGCAGAGGCTGCTACTGCAAAAGCCCAACCTACTAAGAATGATACATTCATTCCTTTAAAAGAAATACCAAGGATTATAGCAACAAAACCGACAGCAAAGGCAGCTATTTTCCCTGCTTTAACTTTTGCTTTATCGTTAAGATTTTTTCCCATATATCTATCAATAAGGTCGTGTGCAATAGCCCCAGATGATGCAACTATCAAACCACTAACAGTTCCTAAAATTGTAGCAAAAGCGATAGCCGATATTATTGAAAATATTCCTATACCAAAAGCTTTGGCTAATAATGGTCCGCTCATATTACTGCTCTCTACATCAAGAACACCATTAACCGCTGCCCCAAGTCCCATAAAAAGAGTAAGAATATAGAACCCACCGATAGCTGCTATTGCAATAATTGTAGATTTTCTAGCATCTCTTTGACTTTTAACAGTGTAATATCTAATCAAAATATGAGGTAATGACGCTGTTCCTAGAAATAATGCTAACATTAAAGAAATAAAATTCAATTTAGCTATAGGAGTAGCTTTTTTACCCATTTTAAATTTAAGACCTGGTGTCATAAAGCTTTTTCCACTTGTTATATTTTGATACCAGACTATAATATTATTATCACCATCTTTAAATTTAACTTTTTGAAATCTAACAATGTTACCTTTTTCTATAGTTGACAAGAATTCAAAAGGACCAAGTGCTCCTGTTTTTTCTACTTCTTCGCCATTAACTATAATTTTACTCATATGTCCGACTTGAAAGAATTTAGCATTTTCTTTCTTCTTGCCGTTATAAAGTTTTTCTCCATCTTCATTTTCTGTAGTGGACAGCATCTCTTTTAAAATAGCTGTGTTGTTTTTGTCCTTCACAAGGTCAAACCAACGGTAAATACCACCATCCATTTGTATTTTTACAAATCGTTTACCATTGACTTCTTTTTCTGCTATTACATTGTAGCCCTCAACTATGACTTGATTATCTTCAAATGTTGGCGTTAGTGTAACAAAATCGTGATATTTTTGATTTTCGTGGTCTGGAGTCAAAGAAAGTCCATTGTTAAGTATATATACAGTAAGTATTAGTGAAAAAATAATTAACAAACCTCCTTTAATAAACTGTACATATGTTGTAGAAGTCATACCTGCTGTTGCAACAATAAAAACTACTATAACGCCTACTATAACAACTCCCACCCAATGTGGAAAGCCTAATAGTGGTGTTACTAAAGCACCAGCACCAACCATTTGAGGAATAAGATAAAAAATAGAAACTATTAAGGTACTTATAGCTGCGGTTAATCGAATTGCTTTAGAATTGAATTTAGAATCTAAGGCGTCTGCGAATGTAAATTTTCCTAATCTTTTTAGTGGTTCTGCAACAAGAAAAAGTGCAACCACCCACCCAGCAAGATATCCGATAGAGTAAAGAAAACCATCGTAGCCTGCAACGGCAATCATTCCACAAATTCCTAAAAATGATGCAGCAGACAAATAGTCGCCAGCAAAAGCAATCCCATTAACTCCCCAGTGGATACTACCTCCAGCAGCAAAATAATTACTTGCGGATTTTGTTTTTCGTGCAAAATAAAATGATAAGCCTAATACAAATAGTACGAATACTACAAATAAGACTATTGCAAATGGTGATATTTCGTATATCATAACTTTTCTTCTTTTGTATTCATTAAATCCTCATACTTAGTGCATTGCCAGTTGTAATACACACCAAGCAAAATGGCAAAAATGATTAAACCAAAACCATAAACAACAGCTAAATTTTGGTTTCCTAATACAATTTTACCCATTAACGTAGAGTCTATAACAATAATCGCTACAAATAATGCATAAACTACAAGATAAATGAAAAATAAAATTACCCCCAATTTTGTTTTCTTTTTGATGGCAAAGTCTTCATCAAGCTCCACCGCTGGTCCGTGATTCATTGTCTTAAATTTTAGTTAGTAAATTTTAAAGACGCAAAGCTAACATTTTATCTGTTAAAAGATTAACAACAATTAACATTTTTGAAATTTAGAATGATTTTAAGGGGAGGATTGGTTTAATTGCTTTTAACCATTTTCATAGTTTGCCCTGTTTTGGCTACTAGCAGATAAATACCAGGATTAAGATTGTATTCTTTAAGGTTAATGTTAGTTACCTTATTTGAAGAAGCTCATATTTACAGAAATAATAATATAATTCAGCCCTTATTACTTGTTCACCATATCAATAAAAGCTACCGAGAGTTTATAAACGTCTCCTGGCCATCGGCCAGATAAATAATTTTTATCAGTAACAATAAATCCTCTATTGATACTTCTAGCACTATCCCTTAATAATGGAGTTGGTCCGCTAATAAAATTTTTTTCATCGGACAAAACTGACTTTACCTCATCTTCAACCGTTAGCCCGGGGTAGGTAAGGTAATAATCTTTAAGTTTATATCTTGACATATTATAACCCATCAATTCCTGCGATTTAAGTAAGGATGTTGTTTTGTAATTATTTATTACAGAAACACCAGTTTTAGGGTCGACACTTCTGGCTACCAATACTACTCCATGGCAAATTGCCCCTACTGATTTATTTGCAGTGAAAAAATCAACAACAGCATCTTGTAGCGTTTTTGATTCTAAATATTCCTTAACACTTTTGTCATGCCCACCAGGTAAGAATAAAGCATCAAAATCTGACTCTGTAATAGCATCATATGAAATAGGATTACAAAACGACTCACTTATTTCCATTTCGTTATAAGCCACTACTGCATCATTACGCGCTTTTAAAACAGACTTGAAGATACCTAGCCCTTTGCCGGTTAACATTATTTCATCAGCTTGAGCTTTTTTGCCTGTTGGTGTTGCAAACACAACTTCAATATTATTTTCAGTCATTAATTTCCATGGAATGGCTACTTCAGATGGATCACATCCATAGGATGGTATGGGTATTAGTACTGTTTTCATTGTATTTTATTTTTTAGCACGTTTGTTGTTAAACTTTGCTCTTGATTTTAAGATGACCGATTGATTTTCTTCGGCCCATTTTGATAAACTATCAATGTGTGGAACTAAACTTTTACCCAATTTAGTTAAACGATACTCTACCCTAGGTGGAATTTCTGGATACATTTTTCTCGAAACCAACCCATCGGCTTCCAAAGTTCTTAATGTTACCGTTAACATTTTTTGAGATACGCCAATGGATTTATGCAACTCGTTAAATCGCATTATATTATTGTAACTCAGTGTCATTATTATAAGTAACGACCATTTATCGCCAAACCTGTCCAGTACATTTTGAATAGGACATTGTTCTGGATTATGAATTATTTGTATTTTTTTTTGCATGCTATTTATTTGATTATCAGTAATAGTTTCCTTAAAGTAAGTATATTACTTAGTTGTACCCTCTTGTTTTATAGTTAATAACTAAATAGTTTTGACGCACCAAAAGTAACTAATAATTAAATTTAAATCATGAAAATAACAAAAATTATTGCACGAGTAATTTTAGGTCTTATCTTAGTAGTGTTCGGACTTAATGGATTTTTACAGTTTATGCCAATGCCAGAAATGACAGCAGAAGCAGGTGAGTTAATGGGAGCCATGGCGAAAGCGGGATATTTTTTTCCAATAATTGCCATTGTAGAAATTATTGTTGGACTACTTCTATTAATTAATAAGTATACTGCATTGGCATTAATTGTCCTATTCCCAATCATGTTAAATGCATTTTTATTCCATCTGTTTTTGGATATAGCTGGAATAGGTGCTGCTACACTAGCACTCATACTTAATATTTTTCTTGTTATTACTAATAAAGAAAAATACAAAGGAATTCTGGAAGTATAAAGTTAAAAGCCCTTACAATAAAACAAATAAGCGGAAGAAAAGGTTTCATTAAGAAGATGACGGTGCTAAGGCTGTAGTTAGTGTAAAAGGCTTATTTTCACAACATAATATAGTATATATGGATAATCTTAAAGTGAAAAATATTAAACAACTTGGTTTTCAATGGGAAACAAGTGACCCTTTTCTTTTTTGTGTACATCATAAGGATTTTTACCCAAAAGGGAATGATAATATGGGACCAGATGCTAGTCTTGAAGGACGACATATTGGTCAGGATTTTATTGTAAAAGATGGTTGGAGAATGTATCACGGAACTACAGTTCCTGGTTTTCCGGGGCATCCACATCGTGGGTTTGAAACTGTAACAGTTGTTCGAAAAGGAATAATAGACCATTCTGATTCTCTTGGAGCATCAGGAAGATATGGTAACGGGGATGTGCAATGGATGACTGCCGGCAAAGGTGTGCAACATGCAGAAATGTTCCCGTTAATTAATCAGCATGAGGATAACCCTCTAGAATTGTTCCAAATTTGGCTCAACCTTCCAAAAGCAAATAAGTTTGTAGAGCCACATTATAGTATGATTTGGAAAGAAGCAATCCCAATTTATACACATGAAGACAGTTCAGGAAAGAAAACGATAGTTGATATGATTGCAGGAGGGCTTAGTCATAAAAAAGCTGTGCCACCACCACCTGATTCATGGGCTTCTGACATAAAAAATGAAGTAGCTATATGGGTTATTAAAATGGAAGCAGGTGCTAAGTGGGATATTCCACTAGCTACTGAAGGGGTTAATAGAACATTATATTTTTACCAAGGTGAGAAATTAAAAGTAGATGAAATAATACTTGAAAATAATCACTCAGCAGAAATTAAAGCTGATGCTGATATCCAATTGGAAAGTATTGGGGAAGATAGTTATGTTCTTATTTTACAAGGTAAACCCATTAATGAACCTGTTGTACAAAATGGTCCATTTGTTATGAATACTCGGCAGGAAATTCAGCAGGCATATTCTGACTATCGTGAAACTGCATTTGGAGGTTGGCCTTGGCCAGTTTATGGCCCTGTTCATGCCAGAGAAAAGGGACGATTTGCTTCACACTCTGATGGTAGAATGGAGACCCCAGAAAAGATATAGTTTTATGAAGAGGTTATAACAATACCTTGTAACCATAGCCATTAAAAACAGGTATTCTATTGCATCTTGAAATATCTAGCAAACAATGTTTTTAGATTTCTTTTGCTTGTTAGAGTAAAATAGTTTTCTTTGCGGAAAATAAACTATTAAAACAAATGGAAGAAGTTCAATCACCTTGTATTAAACAATGTTTCCGCGATTCAAACGATGTTTGCTTTGGTTGCAGAAGAACTGGTGAAGAAATAGGAAACTGGTCGAAATATACCAACGAAGAGAAGAAAGCTGTAATTGAAAGAACATTTACACGTACAAACGTACGCGGCGAATCACCTCCGGGCAATTATCTTCGATAGTAACTATGTACAGCTTATAGTATGTATAATGAGACTAATAAACTACTCTAAATCCGTAGTCGTAATGTGATGCAGTGGGTTTATATCCAAAACGATTTGTTATTCGGCTAACATCTGCATTATAGTCCCACGAGCCACCACGCAGAGTACGAAAAGCACCAACTGCAGGGCCTTTAGGGTCAATTTGCGACTTAAATGTGTAATATTTAGGATCGTACCAGTCATTGCACCATTCCCATACATTCCCACTCATATCATAAATACCAAGTTCATTTGGGTTTTTGGTTCCTACTTTGTGAGTACTTCCATTACTATTTTTTTCATTCCATGAAACTTCACTTGCATTATTGCTACCACTATATGTTGTGCTATCGCTCTTAATGCCACCACTGGCAGCATATTCCCACTCTGCCTCGGTTGGTAAACGGCTTCCAACCCATTGAGCAAATGCATTTGCTCCATACCAAGTAACCTCAATTACAGGAAATTGTTCTTTATCTATTACCGGAATAAATTCTCCATCTATATAATATATTTGGCAGTATTCATTATTAATATTAATATATTCTGTGCCATCAATAGTTCCACTACCACTACACTCAATGCCATTCAAAAATGTACAAAACTGGATATTTGTAATCTCATATTTAGTCATATGGAAACTGTTTACAGTAACTTTATGCCGGGGTTTATCATCACTCTGACCATTATCATCACCCATATAAAAAACACCACCTTCAACAAATGCCATTTCAATTAAATCCGTATCAAATTTGATAACTTTACCATAAACCGTTCCTTTTTGGTTTGTGGCGTAGGCAACAACATAATAAGTGCTATTTGGTGTTAATCCTACAATTTTTTCACTAAAATAACCCGTTTTTTTACCATTGTTTGTCGATCTCATACAGTTTTGTAATGTGGGATTACCTGTTGTATTCCAACAAATACCTCTGGCACTTAAATTGCCCTTTCCTGAGCTAATAACATTACCTCCAAGTAAGGCCGAGTTGGCGGCAATATTTGTGGGTTTACTGGTAGCTACTTGAGCCAAATAAATTAAATTTGTGGTAAAGCGGATTGGTAACCCATAGTATGTACCATTTTTATTTGTTGCAAATGCTTTTGCAAAATATGTAGTTCCTTGATGGAGGTCGGTAATACTAGTAGTAAAATTACCAATTCCACCATCCATTATTTTATAGCCCTCACAATCAGATAAGTCAAATACTTTTTCAGTGCTCCAACAAGTTCCTTTGGAGGTAACAACCCAACCACTATCTGCAAATACCACACCACTACTTTGGGCACTATACAAACCTACCTTTGTTACTTCAATTGAGCTAACAGTAGGTAATCCCGATTTTAATGTATGAATCTTTTCTTCCTCTCCATAGATAGTTTCGTCATCATAAACGGCATATGGGCGTATATAATAAGTCGAATTATCCTCTAGTTTAGTTAGCTTACTTTCAAAAATCTGAGGTTTGTCTAAATAACCAAAATTGGTTTTATTATCAACTATTGTTGGCTTATTATTTGTGCTCCAACAATGACCATATTGAGTTATAATATGACCTTTAATACAACATATTAGTGTATTTGCTTCTGCTGTAAAGTATGAAATGCTATCGATTTCGGTTTCTCCAATTTCAATTTTATTTTCCACAGACTTCTTAGTGGCGTTATCACATGAAAAAACCAAAAGCATTAAAAATACAAAACCTGATAAAATTATTTTTGCCCTCATTTAGATGATATTATTCATCTGTAAAAATATGATTTTTTTCGATGAAAAATACTACAATTTATCTTATTCAAATACCAACTAAATCTAAACGATGCCAAAGCTTTAAAAGCTAAACCCATATAAAAATTCGAAGTTTGTTGAATTGTATTTAAAACGATAAGTACTTCTTACTCCTAATCTGATATTTGGAAGAAGGCTAAAAAAATGCCAATCGGTATAAATCTCTACACCTGCTGAATTATATATAAATGATTGATTTTTATCATCAGTACCTGTTAGATAATCATAAAATACATGAGCCGTAACTCTTTTTAAATATGCAACTGCAGGAATATCCATATCAGGATAAAACAATGGAATGGCATACTCGCTTTTTATACTAATCATTTGTTGTAAGTTAATTCCGGTATAACCTCGGGGTGAACTTATAACATTGCCATATCGGTAATTTCCATTATTCAAATATTGATAACCCGAATATATGCGAATGCCACCATGATTAATAATTCCAGGGATGTAGAATGTTCCGGTAATTCCATAAACCGTACTTTGCCCACTGGAAAAAGGAGTATGTCGATAAATAGCATTTAACTTGGCTCCCCAGCGCGGAAATATATCCCTTAATGCACGTTTAAGTTGAGTATATGCGCCAAAACTATAAGTTAATGATGTAATCTGATTTTCTGGAAAATCACCTGGTGTTTCGTTAATTTTATTTAGAAACTTTTGTGTGCCTCCTATATATGGACTTATGCCTGTTACCCATTTACTACGCGTAAAATTAAGTGGTAACGAAAAACCAAGAGTTAAATTTGTTTCCATCCATTTTATCTCTTGCAGAGTATTGTTTTTGTCGAGATAATGACCACGTCGTAAGCCGTAATCAGCCGATAGATCTATTTTTGGATACCAACCCGCATATGTAAAAATAAGTTTT
This sequence comes from Bacteroidota bacterium, assembly GCA_045267845.1. GTDB lineage: Bacteria > Bacteroidota > Bacteroidia > Bacteroidales > F082. The sequence continues at coordinate 26,418 of JASFZK010000052.1, forward strand.
GTTTTACCTGTCATTTCATTGGGATCATAATAATACCCTAATGATCCGTAGGCTGTACTTAGTATGTTTTGGGTAAGTATGGAAACACCTGGCGTAAAATCATAATTATTTAAATCAACGGCAGTAAGTCCCCAACTATGTAAATTAAAAAGATGACCAGTACGGCTATATTTCTTTTCGGGATACTCTGTGTTTGGTATGTTTGCTTTGTCAAGCACAAAATTGTTTTCAGGTTTAAGATTATCAATTAAAAAACCTGGTTTAAGATTTTCGAGAACTACTTTTTCAAGATTATCTGAGTTTAATTCAATGTTTGCAATACGATAACCATCATCAGTATAAGTTGAGAAATAAACTTTGTTATTACCTAAGAAAGTAGCATCTGAGGCACCAAATCTAACATTTGTAAGTTTATAAATTTGTCTCGATTTTAGCTCAATCATGTACAAATCGTTAGTACCTAAATAAGTGCCCGAAAAAACAACTTTGCTCCCATTTAATGATGGTCGTGATATATCAATATAGCCAAAAGGTAAGAGGAATTCGTACTCCCAAGTTAATGTATTTATTAAGATTATTGATTTTCCTTCATCACCTAACACTGTGGCAATAATGTGATTATCATCAGATGACCATCTGGGAAACATAAAAAACAAGTTATCAGGTATGCTAAAACTACCAAGTGTATCACCTGTTTCAATATCTAGTATTTGTAAATAAAAAAGATTGTTTTCGGTTACATTCACAGCTACAATTTTTGCTGAATTATTTGCCATAGATGGGGCAAATAATCTACTTCTTTTTGTGAGCTGGTTAAGCTTTTTAGATTTGTAATTATATATTTTAATAACCGAATATGTTCTGTTTGTCCAACGAGGGTCATATGTTTTTTCATTCCAACATAAAAGACTATCGTTTGCCGAAAGTGATTCGTTAAAATCATAACCGGGAGTAAATAGTTTTTCTTCGGAGCCATCGGGATATACTTTTACAAAACGATTTATATCGTCAATTCCGCTTTTTTCAACAATTACAGTGCCATCACTCAATGGATTTGCAAAACGATAATTTGTAAAGTGTTTATCTTTTTTAGGTACTATGTACTTATACGCTGTTTTTGTGGAATCAATTTTGGCCCACTGCTTTTTTTTTATTTCCAAGGTATTTTTGTAATAATTCACCTTACCTACTCCGGTAATATCCTTTATCGCTTTTGTGAATGGAAATAACATATATGGTCGTCGGGCAACCTTGTTTAAAGTACTATTCCATAGTTCGTGGCCATATGTTGAAACCCCGTTAAGAACCAATTGATAGCCCAGTGTATAATGGTCGGGCACATAATCCCGAAAGGAACCATAAAGTGCTTTGTCGTAGGAGTATATTTTTTTATTTAGTACCTGTGCCTTTAAATCCATTGTAAAATTGGGCGATCTGCCTCTACCGCTTTCGCTGAAAATGGTTTCGCTATAAACAGCATCTCCTTCAATAAACCACATTGGTAAAAATATTCCCATTATGGCCCCAATAGCCTGATCACCAAACATATAATAAAGAACATTTGTTGTGCCCTGATGTAGTTTCTGCATTTGAACCACATGGCGATATTCGTGGAGGGTAAGTTGACGTGGCCAAGTTTGTGCATAAGTTGATTGATCGGGCATTTCGAAAAAATCGGCATGCATTGGTGTTGGCAAAACCATGGCATTAGAAACTACTGTGCGATTATGAAGTACAATTTTAACTTTTTTGTTTTGATGCAAATATGGTAAGCTAATATTTGGGCGCGATAATTCTAGTAAGTTAATATACTCCTGAGCTTTTTGTTCGTAGCCAGATGGGTATATTATATTGAAATAGGGTGAATTGATTTGCCTCCATACAATTGATGCCGGATCTTGACCCACCACAAAATATTGTGCCACAAGATTTATGGGGATAAATGAAATTATTAGCAGCAGAAAATATATTAGTGATGTTTTGATAAAATTCATAGGTCAAAAATAGAATAATTCTTGAATTGCAGTTTGATGATAATTTCACTCTTTTTAATTTTGGTAATAGTAAAAGGTTGCCTTATTAGATTCAGAAAAGACCAAATAGAGGCTTTAAATAATGAGCTTTAGGCTTGATAATAAATGTTGTTTAAATGCTTGGTTTTATCCTTAATTCAAAACTTGTTAAGTTAAAGAATCTAGTACTTTATTACAGTTACCCGTTTCATTTTTGCGGTACATTAATTGACAAGTGTGGTACTTGAACATAGTAATTTATAATCATTATAAAAACGAAAATAATTACTTTTGATGGCTATTACATTTTATCAAACCAAATTAATAATAATTCTATGAAAAAGCTATTAAAATTATCTCTTAGAATTACTTTATTGCTTCTGTTTATTGCCGGATCGTGGCAACTAATGGCACAAAAAGTAAATTTGAGCAACAATTGGGGGGCACAAGGTGTTACTCTATTAAATCAACACCCGCAAGGTTTAACTTTAAACTTTAGTGTACAAGATTACTTGCTTACCGAAACAGTTGTTGACAAGCAGGCAATGCAAACAATTACCATGACTGGCGTTATGCTTCAAAATACCGAGGGAGCACCAAACGTACCCGGATATAGCCGATACATTGCTATACCTCAGGGAGCTACAGTAAAAACAAAGGTGGTACGTAAGCAGGCCGAAAAAGTATCAAATATTAATATTGCACCTGCTCCACGCATTCCTCTTGATACCGAAACTGGTCCTTTATCGTACAAAAAGAACCAAAGTATTTATTCTAAAGATGCATTATATCCTGAAAATTTGATTCAAATATCAGAGCCAATGAAAATCAGAGGCATGGATGTGGTACTTATTGCAATTAGTCCGTTTCAGTACAATCCTGTTACAAACCAACTTATTGTAACAAAAGATGTTGAAATTGAAATTACCTTTGAAGGTGGTAATGGCCAATTTGGTGAAGACAGATTACGAAATCGCTGGTGGGATCCAATCATTCGTGATGCCGTAATTAATCAAGCATCAATACCTGAGGTTAAAATAAACAACTCATCACGCTCAGAAACCGGAAGTGAATACATTATTATTGTTCCTGATGATCCCATATATTTATCATGGGCCGATTCAATTCGTATCTTCCGTCTAAAGCAAGGCATAAGCACCGTGGTTGTAACCACAACCGAAATTGGTGGAAACACAACAACAGCTATTGAAGATTATATTAATAATGCTTATAACACATGGGATGTGCCTCCAGCTGCTGCTCTATTAATGGGTGACTACGGAACTACAGGGAATACTATTACATCACCCATTTGGGATAACTATTGTATTTCTGATAACTACTATGGCGATGTGGATAATGATATGATGCCAGATGTTGTTATGGCACGTATGACTGCACAAAATGCAGCTCAACTTGAGACCATGGTTACCAAATTTTTAAATCATGAACGTAATCCTCCAACAAATCCTGATTTTTATGATAATCCAATTACTGCAATGGGATGGCAAACCGAACGCTGGTTTCAAATTTGCTCAGAGGTAATTGCCGGATTTTTTGAAAATGAATTAGGGAAAGCTCCTGTTCGCGAAAATGCTCTTTACAGTGGAAACAGTAATGGTGGTTGGTCTACAGCTACAAACACCTCAACTGTAATTAGTTATTTTGGTGAAAGCGGCCTTAATTATATTCCTGATTCACCATCATACCTTAATGATTGGGGAGGAAATGCAACTCGTGTTAATAATGACATTAATAGTGGAGCATTTTTACTTCAGCACCGCGACCATGGCAGCGAAACCGGATGGGGTGAGCCTTCATACAACTCAGGTAGTATTGATGGATTAACTAATACCGATTTGGTTTTTGTATTTTCAATAAACTGTTTAACCGGCAAATTTAATATTAGTGGTGAATGTTTTGCCGAAAAATTTCATAGATATACTTATAACGGAGAAAATTCAGGTTGTTTAGGAATTATTGCCGCTACCGAAGTATCGTACTCATTTGTTAATGATACATATACTTGGGGTATTTATGATAATATGTGGCCCGAATTTATGCCCGATTATGGAACTACTCCTGAACACAGAGGTGTGCTTCCCGCATTTGGCAACGCTGCAGGAAAATATTTCCTCAGACAATCATCATGGCCTTATAACACAAGTAATAAAGAGGTTACATACTACCTTTTCCATCATCATGGTGATGCTTTTACAACTCTTTACACAATGGTACCACAAAACTTAGCTGTGGTTCATGATGATATACTATTAAGCGGTATTGATTATTTTACTGTTAATGCAAATAGTGGATCTACTATTTGTCTTACTGTTGGCGAAACTGTAATTGGTATTGCCGAAGGTACAGGTTCACCACTTGATATTCCAATTCCATCACAAGAGCCAGGTACAATAGTTGATGTAGTTATTACTTTGCAAGATTTTTACAGATACGAAAGTGAAGTAGAAGTTATTCCTCCTGATGGCCCTTATTGCCTATATGCAAGCCATGTACTCAATGATACACTTGGCAATAATAACAATGTTGCCGAATTTGATGAAGAAATTTTATTTAGTCTTACAGTTAAAAACCTTGGTAGCGAAGATGCTATTAATGTTGATGTAGAATTAATTACTGATAGTTGGGTTACATTTATAGATTCTGTTGAGAATTATGATACAATTCACATGGGAGCTTTTAAAACACGCGATCTTGCATATAAATATCATGTAAGTGATGGTATTCCTGATCAGCATCAGCTGGAATTTGAAGTACTTGCAACTGATGAAAGCGACTCAACTTGGTCAAGTGTTTTTTACACCACCGTTTACGCACCTACTATTACTCCAGGTGATATGGTTGTTGATGATTCACAAACCGGCAATAACAATGGATATCTTGATCCAGGTGAAACTGCTGATATAAAAATAATGTTATCAAATACCGGACATTGTATGATTAATAATGTTATTTGCACGCTTACTGCTTATAACCAATATATTACTGTAAACACTGGCGCTCAAACAATTCCTGCTTTAGGACTATTTGGCGCTTCATATCCAACATTTAACGTGACTGTTGCCGATGATGCACCCAATGCAATTATTGCTGAGATGCTATTCAATGCATGTGCTGCAGGTTATGATATTGACGAAACTTACTATCCTAAAATTGGTCTTTTTGTTGAAGACTGGGAAACTGGTGACTTTACAAAATATGATTGGGAAGCTGATGGCAACCTGGCTTGGGAAGTTATTAATCTATATCCTTACGAAGGTTATTATCATGCACGCTCAGGTGAAATTGGCGATAGCGAAACATCCGAGCTTAAAATATCATATGATGTATTGGGCAACGATAATATCAGATTTTATAAAAAGATATCTAGTGAACCAAATTTTGACAAACTAATTTTTTATATTGATAATACCGAAATAGCTACTTGGTCTGGGTCCGAAAGCTGGACGCATGAATCATTCCCAGTTAGTTCAGGATATCATACCTTTAGATGGGTTTACGAAAAAGATTTTAGCGGCGAAACAGGTTCCGATTGTGCTTGGATTGATTACATTGAATTACCTACAATGCTGGTAACCACACTTTTTGCTGGTCCTGATGATGAAACTTGCCAGGAAACAGATTATCAATGTATGGGTAGTGCAACAAATTTTACAAGTATCCTTTGGCTAACTTCAGGTGATGGTTCATTTGATTTTGCAACAAGCCTCGAGCCAATTTACACACCCGGTCCGCTGGACATAATAAATGGTGATGTGGAATTATCACTTACAATAATCGATATCGATGGCAATATATTTGAAGATGAAATGTTACTAACTTACAATGACGGACCTTCAGCCCCAACAATGCCTCAAGGCCCAGCTTATGTAGATGTTTATACAGTTTTCGAGACTGATTATGCCACAGAACCGGTGATAGATGCAACTGCATATACTTGGCTGCTAGAGCCACTTGATGCAGGTTCAGTTATAAGTGTCGATACATTCGCTGTTGTTCAGTGGAATACATCATATTTGGGCGAAGCATTTCTTTCAGTTGCTGCTGTTAGCTATTGTGGTGTTGGTGAGCAATCAGAAATATTAACAATAATAGTTGATAATACAGTGGGTGTAACTAATATTACCGACAATCAAATGCAAATTAGTATTGTGCCTAATCCTAACAAGGGTGTTTTTACACTAAATATTAATCCAATAAATGATTCACCAATTTCAATTAATCTGGTTAATTATATGGGTGTTAAAGTATTTGAAGATGTAAATATTCATTCAACAGGTGGTATTAACTATCAAATAAACAAATCTGATCTGCCTGCAGGTATATATTTTATAAACATTGAGCAGGATAACCTCCGATATAGCCGCAAGGTTCTTATTGGTAAATAGGTTTAGCGAAATGCCGTAGATGCGAAGATTTAAAGCCGAAACTTGAAGTTCATACTTTGAGGTTCGGCTTTTTTTATTTGGTTGATATTAACCCCACATAAAATCCTAAATCTATGCTTATAGCTTTATACATACCTTAAACCAACCTTTTTACATATTTTTGTGTCATCATAAAAACTAATATCATTTGTTATGAAAATAAAATCTACTTTTCTATTGGTGTTGATTCTTTCATTTGCTTCAATACTAATAAGCCAAACAAATTCCAGTTTTGTATCAGGTGAAGTTATGGTTCAGTTAAAAAGCAGTTCCGATCTGCCAAAGCTTCTTCAAACATATAATCTTACCACAGGGCACACAGTATCAGAAAGGTTTAATATTTACCTCTTAAAGTTTGATGAAATGACTCGAACAAATAATACGGTATTAAATATACTAAAAGTAGATAAGTCAGTGGTTAATGTACAAAACAACCATATTATTAGCTTAAGAGAAACAAATGAAACTATACCCAACGATTCTTTTTTTGATGACCAATGGTCGTTATTAAATACTGGCCAAGCAAGCGGTACTCCAGGTGCTGATATTGATGCAACCTTAGCTTGGGATATCACAACCGGAGGAATAACTGCTTTGGGCGATACAATTGTAATTGCAATTATTGATGGCGGTACCGATTTAAACCATCAAGATCTTGATTTTTGGAAAAACCGACACGAAATTCCAAACAACAACATTGATGATGATAATAACGGTTATATAGATGACTATGATGGCTGGAATGCATATAACCATAGTGGAGATATACCACTTAATTTGCACGGTGTACATGTAAGTGGAATTGCAGGTGCAATTGGCAATAATAACTTAGGAATAACAGGTGTTAATTGGAATGTGAAAACATTACCGGTTGCAGGCGACTCAAATTATGAAACGATTGTTGTTGAAGCTCTATCGTACATTTTTGTTTTAAGAGAGACATATGACCAAACAAATGGTGAAAAAGGTGCTTTTATAGTTGCAGATAACTGTTCATTTGGTATTAATGAAGGAAACCCTGCTAATTTTCCAATTTGGGAAGCAATGTATGATTCACTAGGTCAGTTAGGTATTTTAAGTATGGGAGCTACAGCAAATCGAGATTGGGATATCGACGTTGTTGGTGATGTACCAACAGGTTTTACAACCGATTATATGATAGCGGTAACTAATACAACTAAAAATGATGTAAAGTATTCAAATGCAGGTTATGGTTTAACAACCATCGACCTTGGTGCACCAGGAACGACCATAAAATCATTGGCACTTAATAATTCATACACATATAAATCTGGCACTTCGATGGCAACACCACACGTTTGTGGCGCAGCTGCATTACTTATGGCAGCAGCCGACTCAGCCTTTATGTTGGAGTATAAAAATAATCCTGCTCAAGGAGCATTATTAATTAGGAACTTTTTACTAAACGGTGTCGATCAACTTGAAGCTTTAGAAGGGATTACTGTAACCGGGGGGCGACTCAATATCTTTAATTCAATTAAACTAATGTTAAATGATTCGGTAATATCTACTAATATCGATTCGGCTTATGCCGAAGTATTAATTAACACTACTGAAACAGATACATTGATAATCACAAATACAGGATTTGATACACTATCCTATATCATAACAATTACAAATCAGCCTGACTGGTTTACTTTATCGCAATACGAAGGTGTACTAGCAGGTGGAGAATATCTTGTAATTGAAATGCAATTTAATGCAGATGGTATTGATACTGGTTATTATAATTGCACCATGGATATTGATGTTGATAATATTGAAGGAAAATCAATTCCGGTCCAAATGTATGTTTACGATAACGTTGGTGTACTCGAAACAAATAGTGTTTCTTTTGTGAAAGTATTCCCAAATCCGTTTAACACATATGTTAACTTTGACTTTACAGTCATCAAATCAGGTAAATCAACAATTGAAATATATGACTTACTTGGAAAAATTGTATATTTCGATGAAGTTTCGATTGCACCAGGTAGCTCTAACTTTATCTGGAGCAATAACTTACAACCAGCAGGAATATATTTTTATCGTTTAATTCATGATAACGTTTTAATTTCATCAGGTAAGGTTGTTAAGAAATAATAGTGTCATTCAACAATTTTATTATAAACCATTGTTCATTATAATTTTCAATTAGTTAACAAATAACTCACTCCTATCTCTATATTTGCCATAAGAAGAGTTAATTTTGCTTTTTATTAACACTTTTACAGATGGATAAATTATTTAAAAAAGATGCTTTAGATTATCATGAGTTGGGGCGTCCAGGAAAAATTGAAGTTGTACCTACAAAACCGTATTCAACACAAAGGGATTTATCATTAGCATACTCACCTGGTGTGGCCGATCCTTGTCTTGCTATTCATAGTAACCAAACCGATGTATATAGATATACAGCTAAGGGCAACCTTGTGGCAGTTATATCAAATGGTACTGCGGTGTTGGGGCTTGGCAATATTGGACCCGAAGCAAGCAAACCAGTTATGGAAGGAAAAGGTTTACTTTTTAAAATTTTTGCTGATATAGATGTTTTCGATATTGAAGTTGACGAACAAAATATTGATAAGTTTATAGATGTTGTAAAAGCAATTTCACCAACATTTGGTGGCATAAATCTAGAAGATATTAAAGCTCCCGAGTGTTTTGAAATAGAAACAAGACTAAAAAAAGAGCTTGATATCCCAATAATGCACGACGACCAACACGGAACTGCGATTATCACATCTGCCGGACTTTTAAATGCATTGGACATCGTTGGTAAAAAAATTGAAGATGTTACAATTGTTGTCAATGGAGCAGGTGCAGCATCAGTGTCTTGTACAAAACTGTACATTGCCTTGGGTGCCAATAAAAAGAATATTGTAATGTTGGATAGTAAGGGGGTCATCCACAAGGATCGTACCGACCTGAATGAAACTAAAAAGCAATTTGTAACAGACAGACCAATTCATACTTTGGAAGAAGCAGTTAAAGATAGTGATGTTTTCCTTGGTCTTTCTATTGGTGGGGTTATGAAAAAAAATATGCTCTTGTCAATGGCAAGTAAGCCTATTGTTTTTGCGTTGGCGAATCCAATCCCCGAAATCTCTTACGAAGAAGCTACAGCTGCTCGTAGTGATATAATTATGGCAACTGGCCGATCGGATTATCCTAATCAAATAAACAATGTACTTGGATTTCCATTTATATTTCGTGGTGCTCTTGATGTAAGAGCAACCGAAATTAACGAAGAAATGAAACTTGCTGCGTCAAAAGCCTTGGCACAGTTGGCAAAAGAGCCCGTTCCCGAAGAGGTTAATGTGGCATTTAATGTTCAAAACTTAACTTTCGGACCAGACTATATTATTCCCAAACCTACCGATCCCAGACTAATTGAAAGAGTTGCACCAGCTGTTGCTAGAGCTGCTATGGATTCCGGTGTGGCCAAACTACCAATATCAGATTGGGTTAGCTACATTGAAGATCTGCAAAAGCGAATGGGATTGAGCAATAAGTTAAAGATGCTAATGAAATCGGCCAGCAAACGTAATCCAAAACGTGTTGTTCTTACCGATTCCCACGAGTATAGCATGCTTAAGGCAGCAGAAATTGTATGGAACGAAAAACTAGCCACACCAATATTGCTAGGTGAAGAGAGGGTTATTAAACAGTTAATTATCGATCATGATCTTGAGCTGGATGGCGTTGAAATAATTGATTTCAAATCAGAAGCAGAAAAACAACGAAGAGAGGAGTTTGCAAGATTATTATTTAAAAAACGTCAACGTAGCGGAATGACATACTCTTCGGCATGCGATGCAATGTCACAAAGAATATATTTTGCACCTATGTTAGTTGAAACAGGTTATGCAGATGCAGTACTCACAGGTCTCACACGAAATTACCCTGATTCAATAAAACCGTTTCTACAAATAATTGGCAAAAAAGATAGTAGTAGAGTTGTTGCAGGTTTGTTTATTGTAAATACAAAGGAGGGACCATATTTTCTATCCGACTGTACGGTAAACCAACACCCCAGCAAAGACGACCTAGTAGATATTACATTACAAACGGCTGAGGAAGTTAGAAAATTCAAAATTGAACCTCGGATTGCAATGTTGTCATCATCTAACTTTGGTTCTGTAAAAAGTCAAAGTACAAATTGCCCACGCGAAGCTGTAAAAATATTACATAGAGATTACCCCGACTTAATTGTTGATGGTGAAATGCAAGCATCAGTAGCCCTAGATACAGAGCTAATGATGAATAACTTTCCATTTTCAAAATTGGGCGGTAAAAAAGCCAACACTCTTATTTTTCCTAATCTTGATGCAGCAAATATTTCACAAAAACTACTACAAGAAACAGCCGGTTTGGAAGTAATTGGGCCAATTCTAACAGGCATGAAAAAATCAGTACATGTGTTACGCTTTGGTAGTAGTGTTAAAGAAATTGTTGATATGATTATGGTAGCCGGAATGAATGTTGACCATTAGGAACCGGCAGAATATAAAAGGAATATTGAAATAAAAAATAGTTATACCCAGCACCGATGTAGTGAGTTTTTATATTACTTTTGCACTCATCAATTTATTGATGCCCAAGTGGCGGAATTGGTAGACGCGCTGGTCTCAAAAACCAGTTCCTTCCAAGGAGTGCCGGTTCGATCCCGGCCTTGGGTACATTA
>JASFZK010000053.1:0-23783 GCA_045267845.1 Bacteroidota bacterium
CGTAAGGTTGAATAAAACTCAATATTTTCATGCACTTTAGCTTTTTTGCGAAGGCCGGCGGTATCAACAAGCATAAAATCATGACCGTAGGCATTGTATCTTGTATAAATTGAATCACGAGTTGTGCCAGCAATGTGTGTTACGATGTTGCGTTTGTCGCCCAGCAAAGTATTTATAATTGACGATTTACCAACATTAGGACGGCCCACAAAAGCTATACGCGGTAAATCAGTTTCTTCTTGGCTGATTGTTTTTTCAGGAAAAACTTTAACTATTGCATCAAGCAGTTCGCCGGTACCACTACCATTAACAGCGGATACTGCATATACTTCACCTAACCCCAATGAGTAGAATTCAATAATGCTATCTGTTTGATTTGGGATATCAACCTTATTCGCTACAAGAAAAACATCTTTCTTTGATCTCCGTAGTAATCTTGAAACATCATCATCAAGTGGATTAATGCCTTCGTGGGTATCAACCATAAAAACAATTACATCAGCTTCATCCAATGCCAACAAAACTTGCTGACGGATTTCATCTTCAAAAATATCATCTGAGCCATGTACATATCCCCCAGTATCAATAACCGAAAATTCATAGCCATTCCAGTCACCTTTGCCAAAAATTCTATCTCGAGTAACTCCACTAACAGATTCAACAATAGCCTCTTTGGATTGTATAAGTCTGTTAAATAAAGTTGATTTGCCAACATTTGGTCGGCCAACTATTGCTATTGTATTATTCATAGTTACTATAGTTTTATATTGTTATTGTGGCTTCTATTATTACTAATGCTACGTTAATTGCAAAAATAACAAAGTAGTACATCAAACATCCCTAATCAGTGTATCCAAAATGTTTTAGTGTATTTTCGTTATCTCTCCAGTCCTTGCTAACTTTAACAGTGACCTCCAGAAAAACTTTCTTTCCTGTAAATTCTTCAATATCAAGACGGGCAGCAGTAGCAGTACGTTTAATTGCATTACCCTGATGACCTAAAATTATTGCCTTTTGTGTATCTCGGTTAACATATATCATGGCCGAAATTCGTATTAGCCTATCATCTTCTTTATATTGGTCGATGGCAACTTCGGCTGAATATGGGATCTCTTTTTTATAATTAAGAAGTATTTTCTCGCGAATAATCTCCGAAACAAAAAATCTTGTTGATTTATCAGTTAGCTCATCCTTTGGGTAGTAAGCTTCATGCTCAGGCAGATAATCAACGATTGTATCAAAAACTTTTTCAATATTAAAATTATTCAATGCTGAAACAGGAATAACCTCTGATTTTGGTATTAGCTCCTTCCATTCCTCCATTTCTTTTACAATGGCTTCTTGATTTGATAAATCAATCTTATTAATTACCACAATAACATGAACCCCTGATGTATTAAATTTATCGATAATATCATCTTCAGCAAATCGCAAACCTGGTTCTGTCATAAGTAATACAATATCAGCATCTTTAATGGCGGTGCTAATGTATTTATTCATGTACTGATGCATCTTGTACGATGGGTTTCTAACGATTCCGGGTGTGTCAGAGTAAACTATCTGAAACCCTTCACCGTTAACAATACCCATTATCCTATGTCGTGTTGTTTGTGCTTTTGAAGTAATTATAGAAAGTTTTTCACCAACCATTGAATTCATAAGGGTTGATTTACCGACATTTGGATATCCAATTATATTAACGAATCCTGCTTTGTGCATAAAAATTAAAAAAAAGTTTGTTTGGCAAAGAAACAAAATATATCTTTGCACTCCCGTATTAAGGGGAAGATTAATTAGTTCATAACAACCATAAGATATATTGCGGGGTGGAGCAGAGGTAGCTCGTTGGGCTCATAACCCAAAGGTCATCGGTTCGAATCCGGTCCCCGCTACTACTTTAATCTAACTGTCTATGAGGCAGTTAGATAAAGAAAAAAACCAAGACGTTTTACGTCAGTTTAAGTCAGTAGTTAATAGAGTATTGTTTTATCCCGGGGGCGGGAATTGAAAAAACGATATGAAATATAAACTCGCTCGACTAAATGATGCTAATAATAGCCTGGAAAGGCAATGGTGTGTTGTTTTCTACTATAAACACCCCGAAACAGGCAGTATGGTGCGTTTCCGTAGATGGATTAGTAACCGTATTAAAACCAAATCTGGTAGGCGTGACAAAGCCCGTCAATTAATCAACAACATTAATTTAAAGTTAAAATGTGGCTGGAATCCCTATGCTGATCACGAAAAGCAACTTACAAACTTGGTTGAGGCCATTGAATTTGCCTTGAAGATTAAATCAAAATCTATTGGTAAACGATCAAGGCATAGCTACAATAGCATTGCTGGCATTTTTACCGATTATCTTAAAACTCATAATCTTGATGCAATTGCGGTTGATGAAATGAATAAGGATATTGCTCAGGCGTTTTGTGATCATATCCTATTGGAACGAAATTACTCTCCACGTACTTACAATAATCATGTTACTTCGTTAAAAACTATTTTTAATTTTTTGGTAAAACGTGAGTTTTTAAATTTCAATCCGTTTAGTTTAATTGATAAACTCAGGGAACCTGAACCCGAAATTACTGCGTACAGCAATAAAGAATTAGATAAAATTTCTGAAACGCTTCCTAGTTTTAATTATCAGCTTTATGTTATTAGCCAGTTAATATTTTATTGTTTTGTGCGCCCTGCTGAGTTGGTAAGACTTCAATACCATGATATCCAATGGGAGCATGGTATGATATTGTTACCAGGAAGTAAATCGAAAAACAAGAAAAGTGCAGTTATTATATTGCCTGAGCAACTAAAACAAAATCTTAAGAAGTGGGATCTTGATTATCCTGATGATTATTACCTTTTTGCAAAGGATCTGCAACCAGGCACTAAACAAATTGCCCCTACTCGCATAGCTGAAGCTTGGCGTAAATATGCCGATGCTCACAAAATTAAAAAGAACATCTACGATTTTAAACATACAGGTAATGGCATGGCATTCGACCAGGGTTTTAATTCAAGGGATATCCAATTACAGAACCGGCACAGCTCGCTCGATGAAACTCAAAGGTATTTGAATAAATTTAGGCGCGTTGCCAGCGATAAGTTTAAGGAAGAATTTAAAGGGTACTAAAAAACCCCACTGTAAACAGCAGGGTATTTAATAATTTTTCATTTATGCGTGTATAGTCAGTTAGCATAAATTCGGGTGACCTTGTTTGTCACCGGGACCAAGGAACTCTTTCAGGTGAGTGTGATCTCCGTTTGTTTCTCTGGGCGCAAGTGAACAATAGTCACATTCGTTGCCATCAGATAAAAACAAACTTCTTTGAGTGTCTTCCCTGGCTGCATCCATCGCATTACGACTATATAGTTCGTAAGCCGGTATTGCAAATACAGGTTGTGTGTTTGCCTGGCTGTCAACATCAAGCATTATAGAATGCTCGATTGCCACCGGTGGTGAGCTGTTATCGGCCTGGGCGAAGGGTGCTGCTATTAGCAGCGAAAGCATAAAAATCATTGTGATGATCTTTTTCATGTTTTCCTCCTTGATTAATTGGTTATTGTGCAATATTGCAATTTGAGTACAATTATAAACTAGTCTAAGTATTTTGAAAAGGACAATTAACCCCAACCCTTAAACTTACCAGGGCCAAAAACTTTATTCTTAATTTTTATTACAACTTCTTCGTAAAGCACTAGTGTTTTTTGGAAAAAGAATTTATCCTGAAAATCGAATGTTTTTATAAACTCAGGTTCAACCAAGTTATTAAAATCAATGGGTAGGCGGCGTTTGTACCATGCAATTATTGGGATCCAGTATTGTTTTATTAAATCTTCCCATGTGTAGTTAAATGGCAGTATTACTGTGCCATCGGTTTGGTATTTGAGCGTGCTGGCCATGGGATAATCGAGGGTTGCTTGTGCTTCTACAAATGGCACTCCATCTTTAATTCCGTTGTAAATCATTAGGCGTAACGGGAAACTATTTTCGATGGCGAATGCTTCGCTGGTGCCTTTGGCTTCGATGGATGCCATGTTGCGCATAAAGTAATTCTCTGGATCCTCATGGCAGCGCATGAGCATGGGCGGAATACTACCTAGTATTGGTGTATTTCCATCATCGTAAACAACATCGGGGTGTTTGTCGGCAATGCCAATCCATTTATATGTTCCCGGATCTTCTTCATTTTCGGGTTCAATGTATTCATATTTATACCAGGCGTTTAGCGCCGTGATGAAATATATATCGCCAACAATTTTAGTTGTTGGAAGATCGGGATAAGTTGCAACGGTATCTTTTACATTATCGGGTTCGATAAAATTATTTTCTATTAATGCATCAGGTCCTTGCCAGTCGAATTTAAAAGTTAATCCTGTATAATCGTTGCCATGGTGCTTAAGTGTGTTTTTAACCAATCCTTCCGACATGTCGGTAATGGAATTTATTGAAAGCAAATCTGATAGAAACACTAATTCAACTGTTTTTTTATCATGATCGAAAAACGGTAGTATTTTTTTATTGCTGTAAAATGCGGGCAGAAAGCTTTTCACTTCCATATCTGGCACATGGTTACGGTAATTTATTGTGTCGCCAAAACTGTTTACTTCGGGGCTGGTTGAGTTCACAATGGTAATATCGCCTTCATCAATATATGATGCATATTTGGCTTCAAGGTCATCAATATAGTAGCACTTTGTGGTAAAGTCTTTATTAATATCGCTGGGTAATACGGTATGATTATGGGTTAATGCCACTGTTACTAATACTAATGGAGTATGGGCAACCTGTGTGTGCCGGTGTACTACAATATCATTATAGAGTATTTCGATAATCAGAAAACCAATTCTATCGTACTGGTCGCCTTCATCGTGCAATTTACAGGTTATGTTTAAATCAATTTTGTAGGTGCCCGACGAAGTTACTCTATACTTTCCTGTTAGTGCTGTGTAGTTACTTTGCGGATCAACAATATTTGTATCCCATTTTATTACAGATGTTGTTAATACAATGTCGTTTATTGCTTCGCCATAAAAGTAAACGCTTTCGAGTTTATCGATGGCAAAATTATTATATAGCAAAGTTTTGAGCAGTGTACTATCTTTTAGCACGTTGCCCACTGGCTTGTAACCCTGTATTTGAAACAATTGCTTAACTATGTATAATAAATATAGTTGTGGCACAATATTGTTATGATGACCATAATCGGATAAAAAGCTGTCTTTATAGTCATTTATAACGCCCGAAAACCCATAAGTTACTCCTTCGTAAAATGCTGTATTTAGTATGCACGGGAACTGATGGTTTACCTCAGGGTATACTTTTGTTACTTGTGAGTTAATGTGTGCAGCAATGTCAACATGTGTTGTTTCGTCATCAAAATACTCCGCCAACTTATGCCCATCAACTAAGGTGTTAAAGTGGCCCATGCCAATAACCATTTCGAGGTTTATGGTTTTGGTGGTGCTAGTGCGCGCTTTCCACTCGCCTTTTTGGGTGTGGATGCCGTTGTATATTATTTGGGCTGTGGCTGTGGTGGTGAGCACCTCCATGCGTGTAAGCCTAGCCGGCCAACCAAAATGGATTGCATTGCCCTCGTATGCTACTGTGCAACTAAATACATAGCTGCCTGCGTTTTCGCCTGCCAATGGCGATTTTAAAACAAGGTTAAATGCCGTGGCGTTAAGTAGTATTAAGGGGCTGTTGTTGGCGGTGAGCTTGAGCATTATTCATTTTTAGTAACAATTTCGTGTAACTCTTCTTCGCCGCTAAAACGGTGTGCCGGTGTAACAGGGATGGGATCTACAATAAACTCATTAAGTGTTGTACGCTTAAACTCACATAATAAATTTACATGATAGCCATCTAAGGTAACCTTATCAGGTTCCTCCTCCGTTTGCGGATCCCATGGTGGTTGATGGCACAAAGTACCTAATTCGCGTACTGATTTAATGTTACTATCAAGCTGGTCACCTTCCATAAGATGTGAAGCTTTGTAATCTTCAAATGCTTGCTGGCTATCAAATTTTAGGATGTATTTAAGGTTTTTACTCATGGTTTTATGTTGAAAGATTAATAAGCTCAGCATTAGATAGGGCTATTGGATAAGGAATTAGTTTTACTAATTCTTTCCGGTGAGATATTGCATTGAGCAAAATCTTGTCAATTAAACCTAATGAATTTGTTTCAATGTATTCAACTTGAATAACTCCTGAAATTGCTGCATTCCATTTTCCATCTTTATAGCTAATTGCTATTTTGATTTTATCAACATCACCAATAGCTGGTCCAAATGGATATGCGCTATCCGCAGGATAGTAAGGGCGAAAATAACCATTACGCCCTAATTCTAAATTAAATAAAAGTTGATTTGCAGCATCATTAAAACTTAAATAAGACTCATCGTGTGAACCATTAATTATTGCACTATCTATTTCTAGCAACATTGACCATTCAGTTGTAAGAAGACCTTTGCTTTGCAAATCTGCTAAAGTTAGATAATCAAGAAGTCTTGTAGTACTTGCCCCTTCAACCCCATCATAAATAGGTAGCATTGTTATAGCTGACTCTTTCAAGTCTGCAAGGAAAACACGAGCTCCACTACCATTAACACCCTGATAGTTAATTGAGTTATCAGCATCTGCTAGATGGATATATGTGGATATTGATGTTCCAACCGAGGTTGTAAATATTAAATAACAATCGGACCAACCACCATAAAGCTCATTAATAACGCCAGTTGCATTAATTTCAGTACCAATTACACCGTTATTTATATCAAACCACACAGTATGTGATGCTGTTCCATCGTAAACTTTTAAAGCAACCCAATTTCTTTCATCTTTTTGAATACGTAAACTAACCACATGGATAGTTGAAGCTGTAATTGTATTTGAAATGTGCATCTCGTGCACATCATTACTTGAATCCTCTGTTATTTTAAAGGCATGATTTGGATAATCAACACATGGTGATTCAAAACCATTCAGGTCTTTAAAGGAAGCATCATCAATATTTATTACAGTTCCATTAGAGATATCTGCCTGATTATGATTGAATACAATAAAATATATTTCATCTGTACCAAGGTTTGCAATATTTAAAGTATATTCGGTATAAGCTGCACCAATTGCCGTGCTAAAATCATAGTAGGCACCACCAATATACACACTTGGGCTTGTTGATAATGTACCACTTTTAAGTTTAAAACTCAGTAGTGCTCCCATTCCTGTTACAAGTGCATTAATACCCATTCTTAATTCACCTGTAGTACCGTCGCACGTAAAAACACCTTCACCTGCAGGAGCTGTTAAAACACCACCCTTTATGTTATTCCATTGGCTTACATCAGATGTTGCAAAATTTCCATTACTTACTTTTTCAGCACTTGCGGTTGCAGCATCACACTCTATTTTCGAGTTATTCTTTATCCAATCATTATGTCCAACAGAAACAGGTCTGGTGAAAAGATTTACACCTTCAGGTTCTTGTAACAATTTAGGGCAACCACCTAGCACAGCATGATTAAACCTTGGTACATTAGCAGCAACAAGTTTTAGTTTGCCATAATTATCAATTTCAAGTGCAGGGCAGTTACGCCCAACAGTTAAATCGCCATTGCCGTTGGTTGGTTTTAGTGCGTGTGCTTTGCCATCTTTACGGAAGTGCGGCAAAAATATCATTGAGGCTTTATCGTATGCATTCATGTTATGAAAGATTTATTTGTGTTAATGCTATATATCGGCTACTTAAGCAAGCCTGATTAATTACTTCGCCACCATCGGCTTCAACACGTTCAATTGCTGCTTGTATAGTAAACTCAATATTTAAGAGGTTATTAATACGGGCATCGAGGCAGGCGGGGTTTATTACTTCGCCACCATCGGCAATTACACGTTGTGTTGCATCACCGGCAATTTGTTGCGATTGGCTTAAAGCCATACCACTTCCTAATATGTTGGCTATAATATTCATTATGCTTTATCGTCGGTAACTGTAACCGATTTTATTCCCACAAGTCCATCTGCATGCTCGGTATTGGTTGCAAAAAGCCTTCTAATACGAAATGGGTAAGGCATACCAGCAATTAAATAAACCTTGCGTGGCAATACATTACCTGTTGGCAGTATATTATACCATCCGGTTTTGTTTACATGAAAATTTGCTCCTATGTGTGAAACGTTAACGGTATCGCTTGCCGCAATATCAAAAAAAACATTTACTTCGAGGTTAACTTCTTGTCCGCCTTTTGCTGCTAATTTCATAGTACTAGTATTTTTAATGCAATAATATTATAAGTAGTCCTTATTCAAAAGGACACATTAACTAAGTGTGGTTTGCAACAATGCCAGTACCCTTGTACGTAGGCAAGTTGTGTTTATTACTTCGCCACCATCGGTTTCAACACGGGTTGTGGCATCGTTAATAATTTTATCGAGTAAAGTATCTAAATACGAAGTGGAGCTCCCCTCGCCAACAATAGCACTATAAGCTTCGTCGCGATAATCGGGTTCGAAGGTGGTTTTAATGCTGTAGATATCTTTACGATCTTTTGTACGTTCGAGTTTACCGGTTTTCATAATAACGGGTAGTAGAAAATCGCCCAGTGCTAGGTTAACATCTTTACTAAGTTGAATTTCTTCGAGCCACAGTCGGGCTTCTTTATCGTATAAATATCCGCTATTAAGCGAGTAAGGCGGTGTATTTTCGGCTAATTGCACACGGCGGCGGAAAGCATTGTTGGTGAGTACTTCCTTTTCTTCGCGTTTAACGCTATCGGCAATGGTAAGCTCGCCGGTGCAATGTAGCATATCGTACATGCCCATGCTATTTTTAAAAATAAGGGTACGTATATTAAGGTACGATTGATGATCGATAATAAAACTACGTATTTCGCTTACGGCATCATCTTTATCGTCGGCAATCCAAACATCATAACTTGCAATGCTGCTAACATCTTCGCCCACAAAAAGCTCGGGAGTGCCACAAAGTATTTCGATAATGGTATAAGCAGCTTGAGTAATTGTAAGTTGCTCAGTTGCATTGCCGCTGGTTCCATCAGTATAATGCTTTTGGAACATGAGCTTTAAAAGTGTAGATTGTGTAAAAAAATACAACCGCTCGGGCATATTAGGGTGTGTAACTTTTTGGAGTGGTGCCCAGGTTAAAAATCGCTTGGCATTATCCATATAATCCATGTAATTGGAAGCCTCGGCGGTTAGTAAGTCACTATCAATTTGCTTTAATCTGCCAGCAATGGCATAAAGTGCAGCATTATAAGTATTGGCAAGTAACTGCACATTGCCATCTTTATACTCGGCATAACGTATATAGTAACGAATCACAGCATTTTCAACCTCGTTAACCAATGTGCCTTGGTACGGAAATGTAAACGAAGCTTGCAACTGCGATTTAAGGTATTCGGCCACATCGGCCACAGCCAAATTATTAGCATCGATGTTATAAAGATCTTCGCCAATTGATTGATGAAACATTTCGATGAGTCCGGGAACATAAAGCACAGTACCCACATGAATTTCGTAATCGGAAGGGGTTGAATCGTTAACACCAGGTGTGTTAACACCCTCGGTAATTGTGGCATCGCTACCAACAAAACCAATATTATAAGTATTGCCAATTTCGCGAGCAGCCAGCAGGATGCCTGTAACGTGAGTATAAACCTTGTAATACTTACTTATAAGATAGTTGTTTGTAAGATCTTCTTGCAGCTGCGATTTAAAATCATCGTAAGGGTCGCCACCCTCCCAGGTGCGTACTTCGAGCCCTGTTTCATCGGGCGTAGTACGGAAGTAAAATTTAAGAATGCCGCCAAAGGTGCTAATCTCGAAATACTTATCTAAATACTGGCCTTGGTTGTTGGGCAACGTAACAATCATGGTAGCCACAGTTGTACCAGGAATGGCAGTACGCTCAAACTCATACTTTAAGCCTTCGCCAATGAGGGCGATTGCGGGGGGAGTTTTATTTATTTGGATGTTGGGCATTAGAAACCACGTATTAGTTTAATCCAGTATTTTTTGGTTAGCCCAATTACAAGCCCAACAACAAAGGATAGCAAGATCCATTTTATTACAGAAAATAATGATTGCTTCTTTACTTCTTTTTTCTTTGAATCGGTGATTGTAGCATTTTCAAGTTTATGAACTAATTCTACATATTCCTTTCGGTAATATTCCTTCCAGTAAACTGTAATGCTATCTTCATTTATTTTGTTTTTCACTTCAAGGTCACCATCTTTAAAAGTAAAATTCAATTTTATTTTATTGCCTGAACGGAGTTGCTCAATTTCTTTAAGGATCACATTATTATTACTATCACATTCAAGCGATGCTTTTAACCAGGTACTATCAGCTTCAAGTTTAATGATAGTATCGCGTAGTATATGCTTTTCTTGGGCAAAAGTTGAATCTTTAACCAATTCAGTCTTGGTGGTTTCGGTAGTAGTTTCGGTGGTAGTTTCCTTAACAGATCCACAGCTGGTAACTACCAGTAGTAATGCTAAAAATAGATATCTAGTTTTCATAAAGCTTATATTTAGTTTTGCCATGTACTTTGTACGAAACAAGTATTTGTTTGCGATTATTTCCTTTGCGATAACTAACATGCACCCATCGAGGCGTTCCATCGGGGTTGCTGTATTCCCAAATTAACTGATCAAAATCAAGATAATCCTTTATATAATTGAAAATATCAAGATTGGTTAAGCCTGGTATTTGAAAAACATCGGCATCCAAATCCATTGCCTGGCCTTTGGGGTGATCGCTGCGGCTGGATCCTCGCATTTGTTTGTTAACTGCCCATGTGCGAAAAAACGAACTAATGAAAATCATATGTCCGCCCAAGCCAATACGTAAAGGTTCGAATACAATATTTGCAACCATTTTCATGCGCGATAACTGATTTGCATTGGGTGTATTTTTAACTCCCATGCGGGCAGCAGTATTACTGCGAGTTGCTTCTTTTAAGCTTAGGTGTTTACTTATTCTCATTGACCGAAGTTTTCGTAATTTTCATTATTAGTATTATTATCGCCTTTAACTTTGCCCCAAAATACAACTCCAATAAGTCCGCCAACAGCAGTAATTATTGCAGCAAGACCAAACATATCAGTATCAATTTTTAAATCGGTGAATAAATCAACAAAAAGTATAACCATAAATGAAAGTATGATTAGCACTCCTAGTATAATAACCACTATCAGGGCAAAGGTTCTGGAGCTAACACCTGTATTTTTAGTAGTAAGTTTTACTAGATATGTTAATAATTTATCCATGTTTAAATTGATGCTTAAGGTGTTTTCTTTTGTTTTAAATCACGCCTAATCTTCTTAATTTGGTAGATAAGAAATATGAGTGTAAACACACCTATTACTAATCCTAAAAAGTTATTTATCATGGAAACATGAAAGCTAACCAGCTCCTGTACCTGAGTTTGATTTACATTTATGATAGTGGCAAAACTACCCAGGGATATTCCGGAGAAGAGTTTGAAGAAATTATTAAACATTTGGCTCATTATTTTAAAGGTTAGTATTACAGTTTGCTAAATAATAAATCCATCCACCAATATTGCCCAGCAATAGCAGTAAACGGAATATCCAAATTGCTTTTTCGGTTTTAAATGCCCATAGGAATAAGGCGTTGATGTTTTTGTTATCAACGTAAAGTATATCGGGTGTGCCTTCGTGTATGTACCTTAGTATATTAATAATAAGGTCGTACAGCGGTCCCATTACCAGGTATATTGTAAGCAGCCAGTTTACATAGTACAGCCAATCTACCACAGCCCCCGGATGCCAATAAAGCAAATAGGCTGGTATTACTACCAACTCAGCTCGTAGCACTAGCCCAATGCCATGCCATATGTTTGAGTAGAGCTCCCGCTTTTCTTCATATCCGATTTTGTTTTTTGCTAATCCCCAGAGGATGACGTATGCATTCCAGGCGGCAATTGTAATGCCGATTATTACGATGTTGTAGGCTATTAGTAGATTCATATGGCAAATATGGATTAGTTGTTTTGTTGGTGAAAGGACAGATTAGTTTACTTGTTGTTGGAAATCGTTGTATTCTTTTTCTCCTTCCTGGTGTGTTCGGTAATAATCTTCATCGGTTATTAGGTTTGCTAATACTCCTTCGTCTACTAGGCGGTTTACTGCTTCAACAAATAGCAACATTGCATCTGCTTGGGTTGTATCTATCACACCTTCGGTTTCAGTATCAGTTGTTGTACTTACAGGATATCTACCCTCAGCAAATTGCGGGGTTCCTCCCATGCTAAGCTGCTTGATGCCTTCAACTATATCAGGATAGTTAAATACTAGGTTACGGGTTGTGGGTCCATCAATAATCATCTCGTCCTCAATTTCGCTTACCAGGGCAGGACCTTTAACAATTTCGGTTGTTGTTGGCTTGCCGTACATACGGGCGTTGTAGGTGTTTCCATCTTGGGCTGATACTGGGTAGCGGCCATCCTTAAATTGTTGTCCTTTTATTACAGCAATCTGGGCTAGAGTTGCGAGCCCTTGCACTATCTGAAAAGGTATTGCTAAGGGATATCCAAGATCCGCACCAGTTTTAACAATACCAAGCGCACCCTGTACTACTGCCTGTATCATGGCCATGTTTTGCTGTTTTACAGCATATTCCTTACGAATAGCTTCTTGTTTTTGCTCATTTCCTTCTGCATTAGCTAATTCCTGATTCATTTGAGATACATAGAAATTTGATAATGCACCGGCTAGTTGCGAAGCAGCTTGAAAGTATTTTTGCGCGTTCTCTATTTTGCCATTAGTTACTTCTTTGTCAAGTCTAAGAATTAAAGCATCATGTTCTTTCTTGGAAATTTGATTTTTAGCCAGCATTTCATCATAAGCATTAACTCTACCTTCATACGACTCCATCCACATTTCCAATTCATATTGCGAAGTAAGTAATGCTTGAACCAGTTCTGGAGATTCCAAAATTTCCTCTTCCTCAGGCATTGCAAACTCTTCCATGAAAGCCTCTTCATATTTTGCCTGTGCATTCTTTTTAACTTCGGCTTTTCTTTTCTCTCGCTCGGCAATTTCTATGGCGAGTTCTGAAAATCGTTCTTCACTAAATTCCTGCTCTAGTTCGTATAATGCCTGATCATCAAGATAAACTTTACGAGCTTCTTTCCATACTTCAAACTCTTTTTTGTTGGCTGCAATAAATTCGTCTACTGTTTTTATTGGAACTTCTCCGTCTTCCCCATCACCACCCGCGGCTAGTAAGTTCTTTTTAGCTGCGACAGCAATACCAATTAAATCTATATTTTGTTTAGCTATATCATACTGCCCTGCCCAAAATGCCTTTTCATCACCAGTTTTATTTTTCCAGTTTTCTAAATACATACTTGCATCATCTGTAATTTTTTGCAATTCAACATCCAATTCCTTTATTGAACGCTTTGCAACTGCACTATCTTTTACAATGCCATCGCTATCAAATAATTTAGCATCCTCTTTTGCTTTCTCATCATTAATTTCTTTTAGAGTTTCTTTAAATGTCAACATTCCTTCAATAATACCTTTTTTCGAAAATACTGCATCAATATCACTATATGAGTTTACTAATGCTGTTATAAAACGTACATTCTCTGCTAGTCCAGCATTCGATCTATTTAACTTTATCATGAAAGTATCCACTGAGTTACCTAATTGAGTTAATGCTCCATCAAGGTTATTATTTTGAGTCTTTTGTTGTTCCAAGGCTATTGTTGTCCCTGTTACAGCTTCGGTATACTTATTCATTTTTTCTTGATTAAGCACTAAAAGCTCACCAAGTTTTGCATGCTCCACTCCAAATATTTGTGTTGCTGTTTCACCATCATTATAGCGTTGCCTTAATTCATCAATTGCATCATTAAGGTCGAATACTCCATCGGTATAACCAATTTGTTTTTCTTTTAATTTTAGTAGCACTTTATCGAAACTGTTACCGGCCATTGATGCCTGGCTGTAAAATGGGGCAATTGCCTCGGTTGCTCCTGCCAATTGCTCAACGCTTATTTTCATCAGCATTGCCGATGTGCCAGCCTTTTCATAAACTTCTGATAAATACAACACATTTGCGCTACCTACCTTCGACCCAGCTGCCAGTACATTTATAATGCGACCTGCCTGATCAACACTTTGCTCCATTTGATTCATAACAGTTGTAACTGATTTTGCTGAATCTACCAACCCCAATTTCCCGCCTGTTGCTTCACTGAGGATAACGGCTTGCTTGGTTACTTCTGCAAGGGCCACTGTATTTTTTAATAATTCGGGGCGTTGGCTACCAATTAATT
The DNA here is from genome assembly GCA_045267845.1 of Bacteroidota bacterium. GTDB lineage: Bacteria > Bacteroidota > Bacteroidia > Bacteroidales > F082. Next base: position 14,336 of record JASFZK010000053.1, read on the forward strand.
CATAAGCTTTAACTATATCGGTAGCACTTTGCAGAGTTTGTTTTGATAACAAAATAGCTTGCTGCTTTAAATAGTTAAGATCCTCGCCTGTTGCTCCTGTAATGGCGGATAATGAGCTGAGGGCTTTTTCAAAGGTTTTGGATATATTTATAAAATTCTTAAATGCATTAATTAGCATGTACACGCCTCCGGCAATACCAAGAGCTGCACCTATGTTTTGTAAACCTATTTTTACTTTATTCGCACCCCTACTGGTTGCATACATTTCTTTACGCACTTTACCCAACTCGCCCTTAACCCTGCGTAATTTGCCAGTTAATTCATTCCACTCTTTTGAGTTTCTTTTTATAGCTGGCGAACTAAGCTCCTTATTCAATTCCCTTTGTGCTTTTTTAAGATCATGAAGCGATGCTCCACTTAAATTTTTCAGAACCTTATTTACATCAAACATTTGTTTTTCGAGTTCCTTTGTTGCTTTGGTGGCTAACTTTAAATTTTTCTCAGCTTCTTTTATTGCTTTTGGATCTTTAATACGCATTGCTTCCTCTAATGCTTTTTTCCAATGAATGGTTAAATCAATAAGCTCACGCATTTTGTCCTCAGCCTCTTTGCCATTTACATCTACTTTTACTGTTGCAGCTTCTTCCATTTTATTCTAACTTATCTGTTTAACTCAAAAACAATATTCTTTGCTATATTGTCGCCATATATGCGAGCAACATCTCTGCGTAAAGCATAAACCGACCGATACCAACCTTTATCAAACCATGGCTTTGCTTTACGGTCTAATTCAAATCTTTCCTTTTTAACATTATATCGGGCAACATCAATTAAATCACCATCATTGCCAACGCTTACTTCATTACCTACTCCAGCATTAACATAAAATCCGTAATACTTAAAAGCGAAGGATATTTTAGCAGCATCACCGCCCGAGTGTATTAACACATGGCTAATAAAACTATCGTACAGTTCGCCTGTTTCCCATACTTTTAACAATAGTATTTTCTCCTGCCATATATTAATCATCATTTGTGCCCAGGCATGCAGGTAGTTTTGCAAGTCTTGTTTATTCCCAGTCTGCTGACTCATATGTCAAGTCTATTTGATTATCAACTGTTACAATAAAATATAAGCCCACTACACCATCGGCAAACGAACCGGGCAACTCGTAAAATGCTGTTCGGGTTGTATCGAACAGTATTAAACCATCATTGGCTCCATCAAGCAGTATTTTTGATAAAAATGCTCGATATATTGTACGTAACTCTTGCAGGATGGCTTCGCGCTTTGCCATATCATCATATTTACCTACGGCACATAAAAACACTGTATATGGGCGGCGTTCGAAATAACCACGGCCTTGCCCTTGCATTGTTACTCCATTTTCGCTATCGTCAACAGCTATCTGAAACTGATGGCGTTTACGACTACTAAGTATACCTTCAAGCTCACTTATGCCACTAATGGTTGAAAACTTGTACTTATCTTTAGTAAGCTTAAGTTTGTTTTTTAAATCTTCGAAGTATGGTACTGGGTTGAACATCGTTATTTATTATTGATGATTTTATATTGATTATTATTTTTTAAGTTTTGATTTCATTTCGTTAACATGTTTAACCTTGGCATCAAGCTCGTACAGGGCATCCCATGTGTCGGTTTTGTAAGTAACCTTTTTGTTTTTAGTAACATCGCCTTCGGTAAGCCCACGTATCATGTTCATAACATGCTCTTTAATTTGAATCTCACCTGAGTCACTTTCGTTTTCAAACATATTGGGGCACTCCTGGGCAACATACCACCTAAAGCCGCTGTACCATAGGTACACGGTGTATTTTTTATACAGGCTTACGAATCTGAAATAGCGTGCGCGCTTTTTTACCAGGCTATCAGTAAACTTATGTCCGGGGCGTTGGTACAGGGTAGCTACAAGGGCATTCAGGTACTCTTCTTTCTTAGTGCTGTTATAAGCCATAAAAAAGTTTTCGGCAGTTAAAAACTGTACGAATTTGGTATTGTATAATCGGTAGTTAACAGGCTTTGCGCGCCAAATACTTTTTAGCGGATGTATTTCGGTTATTTCGGTTAATAGCCATTCCAAATTATCAACTACCGACATCATTTTACCCAACGTAATAACAAATGGCTTTTGCTTTGGAAGCTTTAAACGGTATGCACCGGTGAGCACTTTTTTAATTTTTATGTTGCCAAATTTAACCAGGGCATGGGTTAAAAAACTAAATTTTAATCTGGCAAATTCCGACAGGAATAGCTTGGCAACAAATAATAATTGTTTGTTGCTCAAATCGAGGTACTTAGTTGGTAACTGTATGTTAACTGAAGGCATTATCCATTAGTTTAATTATTTTTCGAGCGGCATTTTTATCATTAAGGGCTTGCACATAAATACAATTATCATCGTGTTGAGCTTTATTTTGCTTCACCACTTTACCCGTTGTATCTAGCTTTATAAACTTGTTAATTTCAACAAGCTTAAGTTCTTCTTTTACAAAGTTGTATTGGTATAGCTTGAGTCCTTTTTTAAGCATTATACTGCCAACACGCTTATACTCCTGCTTTTGTTTAACAGGGGCATGTACTTCGGTTTCGGCTGATTTTGCTGATACAATATTCATTACATACCTCCTTTAAAAACAAACATTGGATTTTCTTCAAGGTTTTCGAAACCCGGATCATCTTTTAATGCTTTCTCATCCGAATCTTTGTACGTAGGATAATTATCAATATCATTATCCATAATGGTAACAACATCTTCAAGCAATCGTTTAGCCATCCAATCAAGATCAATTGCATAATTAGCAAGCGATTGTTTTAGTGCCGGTAATATCTTTTGATCAGCAGCTGTTAAAGTGCCTGCATTTTGCTTGGCTATTAGCTCCTGCAAATACAGTTTGCTTACTTGGGGCTGTAGCTGTATTGTTGTTAGAGTAATAATTGTTGGTTTGAGTAACAAAAAATCTGCACGATTGCCTTCAAACTTAACGTATCGCTTAAGCTCACGGGCTGTTATTATCAAACAATCAGTTAATAGGGAGAATGCAGGCGACGATTTCCAATCGGTATGATACGTAGCAGTATCTTCCAAAAAATTCAACAACCATTCGGTTTCCTGATCTAATCTAATTTTGTTTTGGGCAATAAGCCTGTCAACACGTTGTTTGCTTGCAGGTGTGCGAGTTTTATCTTTAATCACCCCAAAACCTGAGTTTGTTTGCACCAAATCCATATATGGGATGCCTGTTTCGTAGGCTTTAAGCACAATAATGGTTTCGGTAAACCTGATAAGTATTGGATCTATAATTGTAGCGTTATCCAATTTATCATACAATGTTGCGCCAAGGATATCGTTTTTAATCCAGTTTTCGGCACTTTTTACATAGGTTTCAAAATCTGCAAACTCAACTTCATCGGCAAGGTTTGTGAGGATTGCCCTTATTTTTTCAATTGTACTAACTATCATCGGTATCGGGATTTATGGTTGTTACTTCTTTTGCATCGGTGCCTTGATCGAGGGTGGTAAGCATAAGGTGAGGTATATCAAACTCAATATCTTCAGACCAATTATTAAACTCCTGGGTAACTTGGTAAGGAATTAGCTGTAATTGCCTTATCGCTGTTTGCAAGCTTTGTTTCATCGTGAACAGCTCACGCTTATCAGAACCTGATAGGCTTCCTTTAGATTTACCCGGCACAGCACCAATTAAACTAGGATGTGTACTTGTTGCATAACACGACATTCCTACAACTTCTTCAGTATCTTCAATCCAGTCGCCACCCTCTTTACCTTTATCGATTACAGTAATGCGAATCATTTTGTTTTCTTTGCCATTGGGATCGATAAAGTAGCCTGAATACCATACTTTACCTGCATTTTCAATACCCGACAAAAAAAGCTTTATATTATTGAATTCAAGTTTTCGGCGAGCTAGTTGTTTTACCGGATCACTCAACTTCTCATCTTCATACAAATTATTAAAGTATTCTTGATGGAATTCAACATGATATTTAAGAATCATCCCTTGGGACATTTTCGCTTTTTTAGCTACAGGCACCATCTCGCCTATATCGTACCATCCGCTATTAAAATGCGCAGCGTAATAAGGAAATGGGTAGTATTTATGACCCGGTGTTGGAATACGTGTAACTATAGCAAATATCCTATCCGCTGTAGCTTTTGCTTTTTTACCAGTTTCAGGATCTTCCTCTAAACCCATGCGTACCGCTAAATCCCAGTAAGGGTCATCTTGATCAAGTACTGGATATTGCTGTACATCACCATCTTTAGGACCATCACCCCAATTTGCAAAAAAGACATCAGCAATTTTCCCTTTTTTATTGTTTTCGGCAAAACGGGCATGGAAAGCTTCTTTATGCTTGATACGGGCAACTTTTTTTCCATCTTTAGTTAAAAGAAGAAGAGTGATTGAAAATGAGAAATGCACCAAATCAGTTGCTTGCTCAAGTAAATATTTAACAGCATTATTACGGCGAAAGAAAAATTTTACATCAGAATCTGTTACAGGTGTTCCGTCAGCCATTTTCATTTTAAGCCCACTGCCAAAATTCACCAAAATATTAAATAGCATATTTGAGTTCATTACCTCACTTTTCCTAATCTTTTCAAGCATTAGCTCTGGTAGGTCGTTATTTTCTCCCCAAGGAATCATTTTTTTATTACCCTTTACTATCTCTGGGCTTACATCCTCTTGGTCGAATATTTTAGAACTGTCAATCTCAAATATTGCTGCAACCTTATCAGTTACCTCCAGTAATTCATAATTGTTTAAATGCATACTTCCTCACCGTTAAATTCAAAAATTGATAACACGCGTATTTTTCTAAACTCGTCAGAGGTTAAAAACTTAAGGTTAACAGTATCGTTTTTAAAGTAAGAGCTCGTGCAAACCACATTATTGGCTGCAACAATTTCGCCATTACGTTTCCAAAACTTTAGGCTCACCGGTTGGTGCTCCATTAATTGTTTACGTACTTTACCTACGTGTATCATTAGCTGTAGTTTATACGGCTAACATAGGTTGGTATTAAATATTAGGAAAGGACAAAAAAGGGCTTAACCCTTTTGCGATTGTTTTATTTGATTAATGAATTCAACCTGGTTAAATTCGGTTTTTTCGTACAAGCCTGCAGGAGTAATACCATTTCGGATTTGCAAATCAACAGCTACAGCTTTAGCCTGAATAATATTTTCGGCTTCGATTTCGTAAACTAAGTAGAATTTTTTAGGATTTTTCATTGGTGATAGTTTTAAAAACCAGCTTCCCGCTGTCGCACCCCACGAAGGAAGTATTACGCCCCAGCGTAACTCAGGAAACTGGTTAAGCCATTTCCATCTGAGTAATATGCGACAGTGCAAATTTAATTAAATTGCCGGGAGACTTGCATCAAGTTTAAAATTTGGTTAATTAATTATTTCAATATCATCAAAAAAGTTTAGCATATCGCGCAATAAACCAAAACCACGTTTATATTTATTAATGTTTGATGAACCAGGTTTATAGCTGTCATTCATTATTTCGCGCAATGCTATATTTGCTTGTAAATATGGCAATGTACCTAACTGCAAAACAATATGATGTAAATTATCCATTGCTTTGGGGTTTAGCTTAGCCGCTGCTACTGGTTTATTGGCAGTACGTGTAAAATGTAGCATCGTGCGCGGATGGCTGTTTTTGGTGTAAGTTAAACGCCTGTGCTTTGTGGGTTGTTGCTTTGGGGCAATACCTTTTTTAATAAAACTGTAAGTGCCTGTGGTATTTACAGGGCTTTGTGAGTTTTTACTCATGTTAATTTTCCTCCATGAAAAAACCCGCTGCGTACACTACAGGCTCGCTAAAACCTGTCCGCCGAGGCGGAGCGCAACGGGTTTCCCCTATGTAAGAATTGTTAGACTTCATGTTTTTAGCGATTTATTAGTGACTAACTGTTTGCAAATATAATTATTTTATTGATTGATATTCATTTCATATAGTCGGAATTCCGACCATTTAAAAAGCTAGAATTCTCGCTTTTTATTTAGGCAAATTAAAAAGGTTGTAAGCTTCAGTTGCTTCTTTAAATTTTTTCTTAGTAGAGTTGGTTCTTTTTGATTTGGAGTTTTTAAGTTGAGTTTGTAGTTTTTCCAACTCTATATAACCAGTGCTTTCTCTAAGTTCTTCCTTTTTTGTTTCAATTTCCTTTTGAAGCCTAACAGTATCCGAAATTGTTTCTTCTAAAGTTTTCGCATAGGTAAATAATATTTTATCGATTTGCATATAAACCCATATTTCAAATTTAGGACTTAACCATGCAGCAAATTTGTAGGCAAGAAGGCGGTGGAAAAATGTCTTTGAACCACTACTTGATTTTATAATTTGCTCATCGGTTAAAAGTACAAAGCTACCCCCATATGGGGTGAGCTTTAGCTCTTCAATAAATTCTTTTACATTATCTGTTCTTAAAAAATGATCAAGCCTTTTCCCAAATGCTTTTGCCATTTCAGTGGCATTTACCATAACATCCTTTTCGTTTCTTTCAAACGAAATTAACTGGTTGTTGAATTCTAAATTAATTGTTTCCATTGATATAAGTTTAAAAGTTTCTGCAAACATACTAAGAATTCCTTAACAATACCAAGCATTGTTAATAAGTTTATTGTATTGTTATGTAATTCTATATATTTATTGCTATATATTTGCACCAATATAAACGCTAAACACTAGGTATAATGGTAAAAGTAGCATCAAGCCTTAAGCTCGAAGAAAATTTAATGGAAAAGATCAAAAAAGCCGCTGAAAAGGAGAACAGGGCTGTTAACAACTACATCGAGACAGTGTTGTTAAAACATTTTGAGGAAAAGGAAAACAAAAAAAGCGGGGATTAGCCCGCTTTTTTTATGCAATAAATTCAAATATTAACCATTTAGTATTTTCTCTTTTTGGGTTTCAAACTCTGCATGAGTAATTACACCATCTTTTTTTAGATCATTCAGTTTTTTAAGCTCATCAGCTGTTGAGCTTTTTGCACCATCTACAATAATAACTTCCTTTGGTTTTTTCTTGCTAGAGATTATTCCAGCAATTAAACCAATAACTGGGCTAAAAACTAATGATAAAATAAACGCGCCCCAAAAACCAATGTTTTTAGCAGACGATGCCATACCAACAAAAAATGATAATAGCACCCATATAAAAATGTAAAAAGAACTAATGACTTCCATAATGTTATTATTTAAGTGGTTATAAAATAATCAAAACTTCAATGCTAAGCCCACACCATCATTACCAGAATGTAATGATAAGCTAAGGGTTTGCTGCTTTTGATAAATGCGGTTTGCTTTTCGCAGATGTATCCCTGCTTTATTTGTGTGTACAATTTGAGCAATATAACAACCAAATGCCACTACAGCAAACCCACCCCCAATAGCGTATTGCAAAGTTGGTAAATCATCAGGGTTGTCAGCAACAATAGTGCTAGCCCAATAAAATGAACCAGCCGCAAGAGCAGTAAATAACATTCCGTAAACCATATCTGCGGATGCTTTTTGTAAATATATACCGCTACTATCTACTTGCTTACTATACTCTTTGAAATCAATATTGAGACTCTGCCCAAAGCATATTCCCGACATGAGGAAAATGGTACTAATTAAAAGTATTTTTTTCATAAATGTTAATTTTAGGGTTAAAAACGTAAAGGTATAAAAAACCCAGCACTTGGGATGCTGGGTAAATTAAAAGGAGAATTGCCTATATGCCTAAATACGGTTTTGTAAATGTACAAAATTAATGGCCATCACACACCGGATTAAAAATTTTGCTTTTTTTGTTACTATAAGAAAAAAGAATTGCCATTGCGGCATGAGCAACCGGTAATCAAACAAAAAACAGGTGTTTTTCCATTCCGACTTTCAAAACGTTAAGTATTTGTAATTCAAGCAAAGAAGGTTCGGAAGTATGCATTTACTTCCGATGGTTTTATTATACACCCCGCCTCGCCCTGCCACGGATTGCGTAATTACCCGTATGCATTTGCGTGTTATATGATAGAGGTAATTACCCAATGGGGCAACATTCACGGTGCGTGGGATCATGTGCGATAGCAATGGCAACCTTATGCTTGCATGTGGTTGCGTGGGTGTTGATTACTAATGAGAGAATGAATATTGTTTATAGTGCGACAAAGGAGCGCTTAAATAATATTCATGATGAATGGGTAATCATACGGAGGCGTGCGTAAGCCATTAAGCAAAGTGAGATGTCATAGATCCATCACTACTATTCTGTGGGAACTGATTCATACCAATGAACAATGTGTCAAATGCATCAGTACCATCGGTTCTGTGTTCGAGTAGGTTGTCTTCTGACTCCATTAATTTCTCACCGGCTTTATCCTTACCGAATCCACGTGAACTAATCCGGATGCCAGTATTCTCCATAGCTATAATAAGAGGTTCATTGTTAGGCTTATTAATTTGGATGAATAGATACTTAACTCCTACTAATGCCTGGTGTATCATACGATGTTTATCAGCATGCTTAACAGGATTACCGATGTGAACTCTTTTAACTTTCCATCCTTGCTTATGAAACTCATCAGTAATTGCCGATGCAAAGTCATCATCACCTACAGCATAGTTAGTGCCGATGGCTGTGTTATCAAAGTAATATACTACTTCTTTTGTGCGATGATGGCGATAGTATTTGCAGAAGTCTTTAACCAACTCACCAAGTTTGCGCTCATACTTTACATAGAAGGACTTAAGAACTTTCATCTTAATACCATCACGTTGCCCGGCTACTAACCAATTAATGTTAGCATTGTAATCGAAGGCGATGCTAATAGGTTTAGATCTGTTAAGGTCAGCATCCTGCAGACATGTTTCATCCTTGATTTTATCAAAGTTGTACTCAAGGTTTTCAAGATATGAGTTATCGAACGCTGTGTAATAATGCACCTCATGATCGATGGCTGAGTAGAAGCCATCTTTGATAAGTCGAACACGCTTACAAAGTATGGATGATTGAAAGATTAGCGGCGGTAGATCACGTTTCATTTGCCTGAAGTATTTTTCTCCAAGTAGTTCGTAATTTTCAAATGAACTAAATTCTCTGTAGAATAATGCGACTGATTGTAATCGTGCTATTTGTGTGCGTATTGCATTAATTTCACTAATGATATTTTTATTCTTGGTGATGCCATATTCTTTTTTTAAGTCCCAAATATATACAACAAGCGACTGAATGGTAAGAACAACATCATCATCAGCTTTCTCTTTATATAGCTCAAACCATGCAGGTTTTCGAGTTGTGGGCATATCAGACATTATAAGGAGGCTATGCTGCCAGGGGCTTTTAGCAAAATAACCTTGAAATCCACCTAATGCCGGTACTGTTTCGTTTTTGTATTTTTCATGATTAATAAACCGAGC
>JASFZK010000054.1:0-22109 GCA_045267845.1 Bacteroidota bacterium
GGCTTCATGAATTACAGAATCGGTTACATTATTTTGAATTTCATTTACTATTAACATCCAATCGTCTAAATTTGGTTCTGTCATAAACGATCTGTCAAAATAACGGCCATTGAAGTTCAATCCATTTACATCTTTAATGGTATAATCGAATCCCTGAAATTTTCGCGTGGGCCAAAACTTAGAAGATAGTTGCATAATTACCCCCTCACTAAGAAAAAATACCTGATCCCTATCTCTTGGAATTGGCCGATAAATTGTTTTTTTATCCTCTTTAAATGTTGCCCATCGCCACTGGTCATCATGGCGGTCCCAGTCGTTGATGAGCATATCAAATAAGCGAGCCCTAACAGCCGCTTTCTGGTCAATCAGGTGATCATGATCATCCTGGGTTTTGTCAATTGCCTTTGCTGTATTCACAATTTTTTTTGACTGTCCAAAACTTGCTACATCATCTCTGTTACCTGCCGGTCGTTCTTCAAATAAAAACACTCCATTAGCCATTTCTTCACGGTAAATTCCAAAACGCGAATCGTCAGGAACCCAAACTATTTTCGGATTGGTGTGCAGTACACCTGCTGCATCGGCTAGTATTGGAACAGGGATAGCAGAAAATGGATGAGAAGCTGAAATACCATCCTGTAGTATATCAACGGCCACAGTATTGCGTAAGTTTTCTGCCAGTGCTTTTTCTACATATTTATTTACCGAGCGTAATACATATTGTTTGCCATTTTCATCTTCCATGCGGATAGACCTTGTTTGCTGTCCACCACCTCTCTTAATTATTGATAATCCGCCTTTTTCGTTTCCAATATCAAATACGGGCAATTCTACTGGGGCATTCCAAATATTTCGATAATTATTACCCATGGCAAATTGTTGAAATTTCCCTTTTGAATATATTTCGCTTATTTTTACCTGAACCACACTATCTGTAAAATCAAGATTTTGCAGAACAGCCTCTTTTTTTTTCGGATCAAATACTGTTTTGTTAAATAGCATTTTGCTAAATATAGTTTCCCCTTTAGATGTACTATCAGGACTAATAAACTCCATCCAAACATCGCCATTTGAAAAATATGATAACTTGTTAAAACCAGCACTTTGGTATGCAAAATCAGTCTTATTTTTTTTTCTTGAAATATAACTTGCATAACCACCACCGCCGCTAATGATATGATGTAAACTATCTTTTTGAAAATATTGCAGATTATGTTCATGACCCGATGCATAAATTACATTGGGATAATCCTTAAAAATATTCAATAAAGTTTCTTTGAATATTTGGTATTCTGGATGCGCAATATCCTGAATGTTTCCAAGATATTTCCGATAACCAACATAAATAAAACCGGGCAAGGGAAGGTACATCCAGTTTTTTATTTCTAGTAGTGGGAATAGCAAATATGAAGCGGGAAAGTACCCGCCATGTTTACCTACGCTAAATAAAGGATGGTGGGTTGCAAAAATTACTTTTTTATCCCTGTTTCGACGAAGGGCATCTTCAATTTGATTGAATATTTCTTCCTCATTAATAAATCCACATTCCCCATCTGAACCAGGTTTTATGTTTTTGTGGAACCACCATTGCGAATCGAAAATAATCAAAGTAAGATCATGTGATAATTCAACTTCAACTGGTCCGGGACATCCGAGATCTGGTAAAAAAACATTCTCCTGGGCAAAATTTTGTTCAATATATTCTTCCAGGTTCTTAACGTTCTCCCAACCTTCTTGCTTACCTCTAGCCCAATCATGATTTCCTGGTGTTATAATAAGTTCTCCTTTAAAGGAATCGAATGTTTTGAGAATATTATTTAAGTCTCGTTCAGCCTCATTGTAACCATTATCTGTTGAATCAGGTAATCCAAGTGGGTACACAATATCTCCTAATAGAATTACTGCACTTTGATTATTTTCTTTATCAATATGAGTTTTAAGTAGTTTTAAATTATTTCTGCCTGTGGGTGAGTTTTTGATATCACCAAGAAGGTAAACTGTGTACAATAATCCTGTAGAATCTTTATTGATATTTGACTCCCAATTCTCATTTCCTGGGGCATAATAGATTTTTTGAGCCGAAACAAATAAAACAATTGTCAATAAAACAATTATTAGAATGCTCTTATGTGGCCTTACTCTCATAATACTACTTACTTTCAAATTTTAAGATAGTGCCATAACTATTATCCCCTTCATTTGCAATGTAAAGAGTGCCATTGGGACTGAAACAAATTCCCTCTGGTTTTGGATGAATCTTTGTACTGAGTTCTATCATCGCTAACATCTTGCCATCACTTGAAAATACAGTCATTAGATTACCCACTGATGCTAAAATAAAAATATTTCCTGTAATTGGATTTATGGCTATCCCCGAAGGCTGGAAGGAAGCATCTCCCTTTGAAGAATCGAAATAAGCCAGCAATTCAATTCCCATCCTGGCCATGGTATTGTAATTTTTATAAAACTTAATAGAATCCATTTCGATCAATAAAAAAGGCTCTGAACCGAGTTGCTTTGTTTCAAGATCAAATGCATAAATAGCTTTGAATTCTTTCCCGTCTCTTTCATCTACAAACGGATGCCCTTTGCAGGCAATCAACAAACTATTATTAATGAGATCATATGTTAAGCCCTCAGCATCATTTTTACCTGATAATACTGTTGGATATTTTTTAATATGGGGATCTTTATGTTTTATATAATTTTTCACTTTAAATAAAGTTCCATTACTCTTTAGTATCCATGCATCGTTTTCAATTATTTCAATTCCTTCATAGTCACCATCGTTCCCAAATTCGATTTTCTTGTCAACTTCTCCGGTTTTCAAATCAAAAATATAAATATTTCCTTTTTCATCCTGAACACATGCAAGCCTGTTTTTATTAATAAAACTCAACCCGGAAATTTCAATCAGTTTTTTTGGCAGTTTCCATGTTTTATCCGGTTTATCCAATTGATATGGAAAAATATAATTGACCTGCTCGAATAACTTATACTTCTCACTTTTTTGTGAGAAAGTTGTTGCATAAATCAAAAACAATATCGGCAATATTAGAACTCTTTTAAACAGCATTTTTTTCACTTACCTTTTTTAATTTAAGTAGTCCATTTATGGTTCGTTTTTTAAGTATTTTTCGAATAATTGGTTTCATAAATTCTCCTAACCAGCTGTCAATTTTATAATCTACTTCAACTTTAACATATGTATTATTACCCTCTTTCCTAAAAGTATAAATACTTATAATATCCCGAAGTCCTTTAAACTTTTCTACCCTTTCGCTGTAAACTATCTGGTCTCTGCTTTCCATTCTTCCAATGGATTCAATATTCAATGAATATTGTCCTACCAGACAAGTATGTGACGAACCAACTTTATTGAGGCTGTTACCATGCAAAATAATATCATTGATATTTTCATTCCATTCCTTACGTTTAAATAAGTTGGTATAGTTTTCGTAAATAATATCCATAGGTGCATGGATTGTAGTTTCTATGGTTGTCTTATTGTGGCTTAATCCCGGAATAGAAATTGGTTTTGGTTCGGGTAGATCTGCTAATAGACTTTTAATGGGAATGTAAGAATAGTTAGTTTCCTCAGAATTATCATATATATCGCTTCCTTCCTTTAAGGAAACCCATTCCATTTTTTCTATTTCGGTTGAATCGGGATCAAGTTTAAAAGGATTGGTAATTAATATGTATTCCTTTTCGGTGATTGAATTTTTTAAAAGTCTATGAGCAAGAATTAAGTCCTTACCATGTAATTTCTGATGATCTCTAATGCTAATTTTTTCAATATCACCCTGGTGAATGATAAATTTTAAAGAAAGTTTGGAAGCAGTTTCACAAGCACCACATCTACAGATACGTTCAGTATCATATTGCTGAAGATAGGTATGGAAATTAATAAAGGTCTGTTTACATTGTTCAATCAATTTAGATATGGATGGGATATCATCTTTAAAAAACAAAACTGCATCACCTTCTATTTCAGAAACAATCATGTCGCATTTGTCTGAATTTATTATGATTTCCAATAACTCAGAAATAATATGACTGCTATGATTGATCTCTGTTGTATTAACAAAATCAGTGAAGCCTGAAATATCCGGTATATATAATAATGTTGGACTTAAGTTAGACATCTTATGTTGTGTTTTTCGTAATTAGATACGCCTTCAATACCAGTGTTCCCTCAGTTCGGTTTTGCTATCAGCAAATATTGTACTAAGTTCTATATATTTAGACGATTATTTAACTAATTCCTTACTATTGTAAAACTCCATTTTAAATAATTCAATACTGGTTATTGTATATATTCACGCAATAATGTGGTAATAAGTTATACCTCCTATTAACTCTTTGGTTTAATAAATTTGAACAGAGAAACCAACTTTTCACTTCCCTTTATTTTTGAAGATTCGAGCCAAACAAATGTTTTTTGTGTATGATCATTTAGCTGGTTGAAGACTTCCTCAGAAATAAGCAGACAAGTATTATATTTCTTATTCAATTGTTCAATTCGTGAAGCCATTATAACAACTTTGCCAGTAATTGAATATTGCTTGCGCAAAGAAGATCCAATATTTCCGGTTACCGCCTCATCGAAATGAAGTCCAATGCCTATGCGAGTTTTTGGAATATTTCCTTTTTTATATTCAATGCTTAACTTTTCAATTATTTCCTGTGAAGCTTCTGTGGCATGCTGGCTACTATTACCTATTGAAACCGGGGCGCCAAATGTTGCCATGAAACCATCTCCAAGAAATTGATTAATTACGCCATGATGTGACTGTACAATATCAATCATGAAGCCAAACAAACTGTTTAAGTAGGCTACAACCTCTTCAGGTTGATGTTTTTCTACAAAGGGAGTAAACTGCCTAATATCCAAGAACATAATGCACACCATTTTTCTTGCTCCAGAAAGCTCAGTTTTATTTTCAAGAATATTCTCAACAATTTGTGGTGATATCTGTTGTCCGAATAAATCGATTACTTCATTCTTCTCATGAATACTGCTCCATGAAATAATCATCTTCTTTTTAATTAAATCAGAAACAAAACCAGCTGCTATTCCGGCAATTATCATTATTAATCCCTGACCAAGATATTGCATTCCTGATAAGTCAGGATGCGCAGCATCAACTAATGTGCCTGAATAATAAGTTGAAAAATATATGGATATGGATATGAACTCAAAAGCAGCTAAAGCTCCTGTGAATATTGATAACTTAGGATTAAGCCTAAATGTGGAAAGAACAATAAAAATAAAATATGTTAATGTTGCTGGCGACTGCAAAATAATAGTTTGGCCTGAGTATTTAACAATGAAAATTAAAAGAAGGCTCAACAGAGATATTTCTGAAAAACTGTTGAAATAACTAAGAAACCGAGGGTTTATGAAAAAAGATTTGTTCCACTTTCCAATCAAATAAAGAACAAAAAACTCATAAACAATAATAATACCAGTAAATATTAAAATAGCATAAATGGCAATGTGAGTTGTGAACATTTGAAGATACTCTTCGCTATAAAAAAAGTAAATAACCAATAGAAACAAGGCTTCAATACCAAGCAGACCTATTAGAATAAGTGCTCGCAAACGCTCACTTTTGGAAATTTCAGCATCAAATAATTTCTCAACTAACATAAGTTTAAAGCTATTTCATGAAATTTATCCTTTAAAAAGCCCTAAATTACTACTTTAATTCATTACCCTTTTGGAAATAAAATAAAATATATTTCCTAACATCAGCCCCATGATTGGGGCATTGGGAATTTTAATAAATGCTAGTCCGAATATCATTAATGCCACAGTTGTACCATAAATTATTTGCTCATTGGTTTTGTTTGGAGATGTTTTGGGCTCAACAATTATTGCCGCACCAATAAATACTGTACTGATAATATAAGAAATATAATTGCTTTGGAAATCATTAAATAAAAACCCCAATATCAAAGATGTAGCAATAAAACTTAAAGCCAATGGATGTTTTTTAATTCTGCCAACATTAAAAATTAACGCTAAGGTAATGGGTAATAACGTAAGAGGAATGGAGTTATCAAAAATTACAAAGCGAATATCAATCCCCGACCAATCCAGTGGTGGAATGCCAATAACCGGAATAACCATTGCTAGCAAAGTAGTAATACCTATGGCAAATACAATGGGATTAAAAATATTCTGTTTCTTATATTTAACAAGAAATTTCGAGATGAAAAGTAGTACAATAACCAGCAAACCTCTAACAGGATCAGGGTCTGCATGCGAAAGAACCAGTAAGATTAAAAAAGTGCTAATTAACACATGCTGATATTTCTTGCGTCGGTCTATTCCATATTTAAATCCCAGGTATAATGCACTTGAAATTACAAATAAAGCAGCACCCAATTTCATAAAATGTAATCCGGCATTGGTACCATCATAAATAAATACGTTGGTAATTTTTAGTATTGATAGAATAACTAAAAAGACTAAAAAATGGTCGTAAGCATTAAGCTGTTTAAATATTTTAGATATTTTTTTCATATGAGACAGTTGCTGTTTTGAGTTTTATTGTATTATAAATTTAATTCCTGCGGTAATAATATTTGCTTTTAGTCCCGAATCTCTTTCGTAATAATTATACTTTAAATCAATACTTTTAAGTCCGAATTTCCAAATATGTGCTTTGGTGAAAACATCTGTATAAGAAACTCCAAAACCATATTGATTTGCATTAAATTTTGATAGATCGTAATCAGAAGTATAGAACTCTTCGGTTGATAGATGCTGATCATAGGGAGCAAAATAATCGGCTGCTGTTTGATTATAGAACCTATAAGATGGGTATAGAGTAAATTTGTCAGATATTTTTATTGGTACTTCAATACTTGCCGTATGAGAATTAATTCCCCAATCATCAGTATAGTATCTATAATACATTCGAACCATGAAAATTTCGTTGATGTAGTAGTTTAAACGTCCTCCAGCGGCTACTTTAAATCTTGAATCAGGCATTCGTTCTATATCATTGGCCAAGTGAAAATTCTGAATATACGATGCATCAATGTCACTAAAGTACACTCTTTGGCATGGTGTTGAAAGTAATCCATTTTGTTGCACAAGATCAACGGATAAAGAACCTTGCAATCTACTAGTTAATATTTGCGAAAAGCCAAAGCCTATGGAATATGATTGTCTTTTTTCGTTATCAAGCGGAGTAAATGAAGGATTATAATCTGGATTTCCTGTAATGGTATTTTGTGTGAATAATTTATTATTAATCCCATCACCACCTGGAGCAAATGGTCTTAATTCAATGGGATAAATAGCCCTCCAAGTATCTAAAAACACATTGGCACTGATACTTATTTCAGTGTTTTTTTCATTAAAGAGTTTGGAATAACTTCCTCCAAACCCAAACGACGAATAATCATACTCTTTTGATACGGCAATCTTGGCCGACCAAATATTATTTCTGTCATCAGAACTATGGCTGTATATGCCCGTTAAGTGAAACAATGCATCACTTGACGAAGCTCCGGATGCGGCAACATATGGATTAGCCTCATTGGGTCCATCAAAAGGATTTATATTACTGGAAGAGGCAGATGAATATGCAGAAATGCCTGCATCTATAGTTAACACATCATCATCATTTAAGGGTATTGAAACTACAAAGGTTGGTGTAATATTAGTCAGTTCTTCTGTTCCTATGCCGCCACACACGGCAGCATTATCACCATCCTGGGTATAGAAACTCATTAGGAAATCAACTTCGGTGCTTTCCAATACTCTTTTTTTATAAACTTGTATTGAGTCTTGCTCTGTTTTCTGGGAATACCCAAATACCACAGTAAATATTATTGGTATTATTATTAACTTCTTCATATTTTTTTAATTACATCCACAACCACCACCAGTTTTTCCACCATTAGCACCAACAGCTGCTTCACGATATGCTTGAAAGTTTAATACAAAACGATCAGAACTTTTAGAGGCCAGAGCCATATCAGGATCATTAATTTTTACTTTCTCATACTCCTTTACTGTTGTACATGAGCCTAATAGCAATGCTAACAGACTGAATAAGACAATTTTCTTAATCATTTTTATCTATTTTAATATTATTTGATTTATGGATATTTCCCATCTCATCGATGATAATACATTCTACGTTTGGTAATTGATTAATTCTGTTTAAGCCTACTTCTACACCCATCACAAACACTGATGTAGCAAGTGCATCAGCTAGTTCAGCTTTGCGTGCAAAAACAGTAACACTTATAATTCCATCAGTTGGATACCCTGTACGTGGATCAATAATATGTGAATACCGTTTTTCATTGAAAATCACAAATTTTTCATAATCTCCTGAAGTAACCACAGCACCGTCGTTAATGGGAAGTAGTGCAAAAACTTTATTTTTATTTAGAGGATGGGTAATTGCAACATTCCACTCACTTCCATTAGGTTGTTTACCCCAGGCATTCATATCGCCCGATGCATTGATAATTCCTGATGTTACTCCTTTATCAATTAATAATAATTTGACTCTGTCTGCAGCATAACCTTTCCCAATTGCACCAAAACCAATTTTCATGCCTTGCAGTTTTAAAAACACACTTGAATTTGCTTTGTTCAGTATGATGTTTTGATATCCTACATTTACTACCGAAGCATTAACCTCATCTTCTGTGGGCATCCTATTCATACTTCCATCAAACTTCCAAAGTTTATCCATCGAGGCATAAGTAATATCAAAAGCACCGTCAGTAAGTTTTGATATTGCAACAGTTCTCTCAATAAGTTCAAATAATTCTTTATCTACTTTAACAGGATTAATGCCTGAGTTGTTGTTAATATCAGAGGTTTGTGAATTTGGATTCCAGGAAGAAATGATGTTTTCGATTCGTGTAATTTCAACTACAGCAATATCAATATATTCAGATGCTTGAATCGAATCAATGGCAACCACAGTTATTTCAAACCGACTTCCCATTAATATAAGGGTTCGCTTGAAGATTTGCTGCGAGAACAAATTTATTGATAGCAATATGACAATTGCAATAATCGAATATTTTTTCAAAAAGTTAATGTTTTAATGATGTAAGATGAGCTATATATTCCTGTGGAGTCATCTTTTTATAACCTGTATTACCTAGTACTTTGCCATTGTTATCCATTAACACGACGAGTGGGAAGAATCCATTTTTGTTATAAGTTTCGGCAAGTTTGTTGTTCATTTCCTGTTGTTCAGATGACAGAGCATTTTTCTTTTTTTTGGGAAAGTCTGCTAATAACATTACATAATTATCGGCTGCATAAATTTTAAACTCTTCTGTGCTCCATATTTCAGTTTCCAACTTCATACAGGGTGCGCACCAGTCTGAACCCTGAAAAACCAAAATGATATCCTTATTTTCTAGGGTAGCCTTTTCCTTTGCCTGATCAAAATCCGTTTGCCATTCTTGAGCGTTGGCAAACATTACCATCCCAATTAGTATAAAACTTAAAATTATTGAATTCTTCATATTTTCTATTTTTTGTAGTTAATGCTAACTAACTGAATACATTTAAAAAAATGACTTTTTAAAAGCCATAAAACAGTTAGTTATTTGTTATCCTTTTTTTCAATATCAAAACTAAATATTGCAAAATAATGTGGCGAAGTTAGTAAACATTAACTAACCTACAAATATTTTTACATTTTTTAACAAAACCTAATTGTTGGAAATTTCCAGATTTACATAATATACTATCAAATGAAACTACTCACAGCAAGCTAACAAGGTATCTCAAAAGAATTTTGTTTTTTACATCACATTGAGATTCGGGGAACCAGCCTGCAATGTCATTTTCGGCAGGCAGGAGTTTCTGCTAGTTGATTTTGAAAAACAAAATCATAGTCTCACTGATTTAAATTCAACTAAAACAACATCAAGTTGATAATTTCAAAAAGTTAACAAATGTTAAAA
Organism: Bacteroidota bacterium; assembly: GCA_045267845.1. GTDB lineage: Bacteria > Bacteroidota > Bacteroidia > Bacteroidales > F082. The sequence goes on from JASFZK010000054.1 coordinate 9,967, forward strand.
TATTTTAGAAAAAGATACGTTAACGTAATAACCTAATAAAATCTATCGAATAAAATATACGCTAACATCAATTCATTTTTAATTTATTCAAACTTAAATGTTATGAAAAAGTTAGTTATTACACTTACTATTTTAATTCCGTTTATTGCATTTACTCAACAACATTCAAATTTATCATCTGGCGATTGGTATAAAATTGCTGTTGAAGAAACCGGAGTTTACAAAATTACATACAACGATCTTGAAAACTACGGAATTGATGTTGGCAATATTAATCCACAAAAACTAGCAATTTTTGGTAATCCGGCCGGCATGTTGCCCGAGTCAACAGAAGAAAATTACTACACAGATATTCAGCCACTTGCCATACAAGTAATTGGTGAAGATGACGGGATATTTGACCCACAGGATTACATACTATTTTTTGGACAGAAACCAAATGTTTTGGAACATAACGAACTTACGAATCGATTTCATTATGTTACCAATATTTACACCAAACAAACTCATTATTTTTTAACAATTGGTTCGGAAGTTGGTAAACGTATTCAAATTGAGCAAAGTACTACACTTGATCCCACGGGAAATCCTTACCTATTTGATTATTTAATTTACCATGAATCAGAATTAGTCAACCCTGGGAAAACAGGGAAAATATGGCTTGGAGAAGATTTCTCTGATTTTGACTCATTAACGTACCATTTCGACTTTAGAAATACCTTCTACCAGGATTCAAATTATTTTAAAACTGTACTTGCTGTAAATTGTACTGAGGAAAGTTATTTTACCATTAAAATAAATGGGGAATTCTATTGCACAATCAATGCAAACAGTATAAATGATTATAATTATTATCATACCATTCAGTTTGATTCGCTTTGTACCGCAGGTAACTTAGCAACAGAAATAAAATTTATATATCACAAGCCCAATGACTCGGCACAAGCTTGGATTGATTATTTTGAGATGGAAATGAAAATAATGCTCACTTTTGTTTATGATAGTCAGATATCATATAGAACAACTGAAAATGTTGGTGTTGGAGAAATTACCAGATTTAGCCTTTCATATAATACTCCTGAAAATATTACAATATGGAATGTAACCGACCCTATGAATGTGCAGGAAGAAGAGCTAACCTTAAGTTCAGCAAGTGTTTCTTATCGATTACCTACCGACAGCCTTCTTGAATTTCATGCTTTTAATGGCAACTTATTCTATTCGGCTGAATTTATAGAACAACTAGAAAATCAAAATTTGCACGGACTTACTCCTCCCGACTACTTAATTATCACACATCCTATGTTTATTGATGCTGCTAATCAATTAGCTGATATTCACAACAATGAAGGCGACTTATCAACAACAGTTATTACTACTAATAATATCTATAATGAGTTCTCATCGGGTGCTCAAGATATAAGTGCAATTAGAAATTTTGTAGTATATCTCAGAGAAAAATCAGAAAGCGATAGTAAACCAAACTATTTGTTGTTGTTTGGCGATGCATCTTACGATTATTTGGATCGTATAGAAAACAACACCAATTTTGTACCAACATTTGAAAGCTTGTCATCAAATAATATAGTTACATCATTTGCAAGTGATCAGTTTTTTGCACTTAACAACATGGGCGGTAGTGGAGAAATGCAACTTGCGGTTGGTCGGATACCGGTTTCAACGGCAGAGGAAGCAATAAATATAGTTAACAAAATTCAAACCTATAATTCAGCAAAAGCATTGGGAGCATATAAAAACGAAATGATTTTTATTGCGGATAATGGCGACAATAATCTACATATGGCTCAAGCTGAAAGCTTAATTGAGATTATTGGTGATAATGACCCAACAATGAATATCAACAAATGTTATCTTGATTTTTTTGAACTTATCCAAACCAATGATGGTCCTCGATATCCTGAGGTTAATGCAATAATAACCAACAAAACCAATGATGGCTTATTCTACGCAAACTACACTGGTCATGGTAGTAAGGAGTTTTTGTCTCAAGAACAAATACTAACAACAGACGACTTGGGTAACTGGACAAATGATGATTATATGCCACTTTGGGTAATAGCTTCCACAGATGTTGTACGTTTTGATAATCCTCATGTTATTTCTCTTGGAGAGGATATTTTTACAATGAATGAAGCCGGTGCAATTGCATTAATAGGTACAACTTGTGCTAGCTATGCACATTCGAACTTTGCTTTTAACAAAGCAATAATTGAAAAATTATCAGATAATACTTTACAAAGTAATTTACGATTTGGCGATTTAATAATGCATAGTACCGGTAATGCAAATGATTTAAAATGGACGTTGCTTGGCGATCCTGCTTTAAAAATACATTTTCCCAAGTTTAATGTAACAACACTCGCATTAAACAACATTGATATTGAAGATTATACCGACACCATTTCGCCAGGTAGCTTTTTAACATTTACTGGTCAAATTACAAATAAAGATGATGCTAGTCTGCAAGCTGATTTTAACGGAACAGTTTACCTTAAAATATTTGCACCCCAATACATACGTACAACACTAGGTAACCAAGGGCCATCTGTGGATATTGAAGTTCAGGATAGTATATTAATCGAGGGCACGGCAGATGTTAACTTTGGTGAGTTTGAAATAAATGTACATCTACCAGCAAATTATTTTGAGAATTATGGAAACTTGAAATTATCGTGGTATGCTGAAAATGGTACTGTTGATGCGAATGGATATTATAATCAACTAGTATTTGGCGGTGACCCGGATGCAATTACGGAGAATAACGAGTTTTTGGATCAAATTAAAGTTTACCCAACAATATTTACTAATTATATCAATATTGAATTACCAAAATTTGATAGCAAATCTATTGTTTATCATCTATACAATTCAATGGGAGTTGAAGTATATTCTACAAAATCAGAATCAGCAACAGGCATTGAAAAAATATATCTTCCCAGATTAGCAAATGGTATGTATATTCTTAATGCATATATTGGCAATGAATCGCGTAATTTTAAGGTATTTAAATAATGTATCTATTAATAATTTGAAAGAGTTTTTGAATTATTGAGTGAGCCAAGCGGCAGTAATTGAAACGGTAGATTGTTGATGGACTGTTGTAGGTTTTGTTAGCAAAAGGAGGCGAGCAGAGTAAGCCCCCCGGATTGCTTACAAAAGCACAATCAGGATGAAACAACTACAAGTGGAAAGTACGCCTGCCGCCCAAATAAAAAGCAATAAATTAAAACTGCAAAAAAGATAAAATATAGCAAGTAAAAAAATATTACTACTTTTGCAAAGAATTTTTAAGAGTACCTCCCTCCCAAAAAACAAATTAAAACAAACATTTATTAAAATTTGATCTGCACTGGGCAGACAAAAAAACAAGAAACATGAAAAAGAAAAATAGAACAAAAAGACCTAAAAGCGCTTTAATAGGAATAGTAATTAGCATTTTTGCCGAAAACCCTTTTAGAGCATTCAACTACAAACAAATAGGACATCTAATTGGAATTAAAGATAAAGCCGGGCGCGATTTTTTACTAAATATACTTAGTGAACTGGTTGATAATGAAGAACTGGATGAAATAAGAAAGGGTAAATACCGGCTCAACCCCGATAAACTAAAAGAGCTTGCAAACAAAAAGAAATACATTACCGGAACCGTTGATATGAAAAAAACGGGCAAGGCATATATAATTTCGGATGAAGGCGGTGATGATATTTTTATTGCTTCGAATAATGTTGGCCACGCTTTGCACGACGATAAAGTAAAAGTAATAATTCTGCCAAAAAGAAAGAGTCATAAACCTGAAGGACAAATTGTTGAAGTACTTGAAAGAGTAAAAGATACTTATGTTGGAATACTTGAATTGAGTAAGAATTTTGGTTTTGTAACAACTGATAATCAGTCAATGCCATATGATGTTTTTGTAACCAAAAGTAAAATTAATGGTGCCGAAAACGGGCAAAAAGTTATGGTTAAAATTGTTGAATGGCCCGACAAATCGAATAATCCTTTTGGAGAAATTATTGAAATATTAGGAGCTCCGGGAGATAATGATGTGGAAATGAAATCGATTCTTGCTGATTATGGGTTTCCATTATCATTCCCAGCAGGTGTTGAAAAAGACGCCGACAAAATTAAAACAACAATTTCTTCATCTGAAATAAAAAAGCGTAAGGATTTTAGAAAGACCCTTACCATAACAATTGACCCTCTTGATGCTAAAGATTTTGACGATGCCATATCATTGCGAAAACTTGAAAATGATAATTATGAAGTTGGCATTCACATTGCTGATGTAAGTCATTATGTAACACCAGGCACTGCTTTGGATGATGAAGCTTTAAAACGTGCTACTTCGGTTTATTTGGTAGACCGGGTTATTCCAATGCTCCCTGAAGTGCTGTCGAATCAAGTTTGCTCGTTACGCCCCAATGAAGACAAGCTTACATTTTCGGCAGTATTTACAATGAACAATAAAGCTGAAGTACTTAAAGAGTGGTTTGGTAAAACCATTATTAATTCTGACAGGCGATTTACTTATGAAGAAGCTCAGGAAATTATTGAAACTGATGTGGGTGAATATTCAGATGAGATAAATACAATTAATGCCTTAGCCACAATACTTAGAAAAAAGCGATTTGGTAATGGCTCAATTAATTTCAACTCCGAAGAAGTTAAGTTTAAACTTGACGACACCGGGAAACCAATTGAAACTTATGTAAAAGAGCAAAAAGAGGCAAACCACCTTGTGGAAGAATTTATGCTATTGGCAAATAAAAAAGTTGCTGAATTAATTGGGAAACCAAAGGACAAGAATCAAGATCCAAAAACTTTTGTTTACCGAATACACGATGAGCCTAACCCTGAAAAGCTAAACACATTTGTTCAGTTTTTGAAAAAGCTTGGTTATGGATTAAATGTTAGCTCACGCCAGTCGCTTGCCAGCTCATACAATAGCCTATTCGAAAAAATAAAAGGAAAAGGTGAGGAACATATGATTGAAACAATCGCCGTAAGAACAATGGCAAAAGCCGAATATTCAACTGATAATATTGGTCATTACGGACTTGCATTCCCTTACTACACACACTTTACCTCCCCCATCAGGCGTTACCCCGATTTAATGGTGCACCGATTACTGGAAAGATATCTAGAGGGTGGGAAGTCAGTGAAAAAAGAAGCCTATGATGAGATGTGTAAGCACTCTTCGGAAATGGAGCGTAAAGCAACACAGGCTGAGCGCGACTCAATAAAATACAAACAAGTTGAGTTTTTACTTGACAAAAAAGGTAAGGTATTTGATGGTGTAATTTCGGGTGTTAGTAAATGGGGGATTTTTGTTGCTTTAAACGTTTCAAAAAGTGAAGGCTTGATACGTTTTAACGAACTTAAAGATGACTACTACTATCTTGATGAGGATAATTATAGGATAATTGGACGACAATCGGGAAATATTTACCGCCTAGGAGATAAGGTAAATGTGTTGGTTAAAGATGTTGACTTGGAGAAGAGGCAGCTCGATTTTGTGATTGTGGATTAATCCTCATCACAAATTTCTTTTACTCTACCAACTTGCCCATCTTCAAGACGCACTTTAATACCATGGGTATGCTTAGGTGATTTGGTGAGAATCCGATCGATAACACCCTCGGTAAGTTCACCACTACGCTGATCTTTTTTCAGGATTATTTTAACAAGCATGCCTACTTCGATATTATTCCTAATTGTACCTTCCATAAAAAATGTAATTAATTGTTTAATAGCTAATTAATATAACCTTACTAATTCATACTTTTGCAAAAATAATTATTTGATGAATACTTTCGAAATTTTTAACCTTTCAAAGCAATTACAAAACGCAATTATTGACTTGGGCTATAAAAGTCCAACGCCAATTCAACAAGAGGCTTACTCTGTTATTCTTTCGGGAAAAGATATTGTTGGAATAGCACAAACTGGTACTGGCAAAACCTTTGCTTACATGCTACCGATACTTCAAGACCTTAAGTTTTCGAAGCAAGTTAATCCGCGAATTTTAATATTAGTTCCCACAAGAGAATTAGTATTGCAAATGGTTGAGATGATAGAAAGTTTTGCCAAATATATTAATGTTCGTGTAATTGGCGTTTATGGTGGCACAAACATTAACACCCAAAAAAATGCGGTTGCTCAAGGTGCTGATATTATTGTGGCAACTCCTGGTCGATTATTTGACCTTGCTGTGAGCAGAGCCTTAATACTAAAAGACATAAAAAAATTAGTTATTGATGAAGTTGATGTAATGCTTGATTTAGGATTTCGACCTCAATTAACAAATATATTCCATCTACTAAAAGAAAGAAGACAAAACATAATGTTTTCGGCAACCATGACAGAGGAAGTTGACGTACTAATTCATGATTTTTTTATTGCTCCTGCCAAAATTTCCATAGCTTTAAGTGGAACTCCATTGGATAATATTGCGCAAAAATGTTATCCCGTTCGTAATTTTTACACCAAGGTAAATTTATTAATTCATCTGTTAAAAGACAAGGATGAATACAGCAAGGTTTTGGTATTTGTTTCCAACAAAAAAAATGCGGATAGGTTGTTTGAAGCTTTGGAGGAGGATTACGGCTCCGAAACTTGCATTATTCATTCCAATAAATCACAAAATTATAGAATAAGATCTATTGAGCAGTTTGACGAAGGCAAGAATAGGATATTAGTTGCCACTGATGTGATTGCCCGTGGTTTAGATTTGGAAAAAATTACCCACGTTATCAATTTTGATGTACCTGCTTTTCCTGAAAACTATATGCACCGTATTGGCAGAACTGGTAGAGCTGAAGAAGAAGGAAAAGCCATATTGTTTTATACTGAGTTAGAAGAGGATTCAAAAGCACGAATCGAAGTGCTAATGGATTATAAAATTCCAGAAATTGACTTTCCTTTGGAAGTAAAGCTATCAAAAGAGTTAATTCCTGAGGAACGTCCAAAAGTTGAGGAAAGCTACAATCGCAACACGAAAAAAATTATTACGGGTGGTGCTTTTCATGAGAAGAAAGAGAAAAACAAAAAGACTAATCAGGGTGGTTCTTATTTAAGAAAAAAGAAAAAGTATAAAAATCCAAAGACAAGAGGTGATAAAGGTATCAACAAACTAAAGAAAAAATAGTGCCAATTTTACTAACTACGCCAAAGCATGGAAATCAAGAAGGTAGATAATAAGCAGGATAACAATCCATTACACGGCGTAAAGCTGGCTGACATATTGGAATATCTCGTGGCTGTGTATTGGTGGGACGAGCTTTCGGAACGAATTAATATCAGATGCTTTAAAGTAAATCCCTCTATTAAATCTTGCCTGAAATTCTTACGCAGAACTCCATGGGCTCGCGAAAAAGTAGAAGAACTTTATCTCAGAACCAAGAAATAAACACTTAGCCTGAATAATTCAATTTAGTAGAATTTACTCAATTGTTACAGTCTTGTCTTTTGGTCCGGTACAGCTTGCATCTCCCCTACGAAGAGTATATGTTGCAATAACACTAAAACTGCCAGTATCTGCATAAATATGATCAATTTTTAAGCTGGACGAGGTTTCTGTTTTTCCATCACCAAAATCCCAATGAATATCCTGATCTAAAGTAAAACCTCCATCAGTATCACTATTAACAAATTCAAAATGGACCAGTTTAGAGTTGGTTGTATCAACATTATCATGAATTGATAAAAAAGCAGATTCAATTGAACAATCAATAATATCGCTCACAGTACTTTTACAACCAGGTTGTATGTAGATGATTATGGAAAGTATAATGGTAGGAATAATGTATTTCATAGTTTTTGATTTTTATGTAAGACTACAATGTGTGTTAATACAAAAGTACATTTTTTTGAAACAATAAAGTTTTAATTTCCATTTGATGGATAAATAAATTGCCAAAAATTAAATAGCTTTGCTTATGAATTATGAAAAAATAAAGTAAAGCATTGCATAATCTAAAAACATTTATGTTGATTAATACCAACTAAACATTAAAATGCGCTGTTATATCTTCACCTTTTTAGTTTAACCTTCTTTGAAAAACACTTCCGTATCTAAGGATATGCAAATATTTTTCAAATTCGTTAAAACAAAAAATCTATTGATTTAAAAAGAGCATTCTAAAATTTAATTGGTATAACTTTTAATAAAAAGTGTATATTTAAAACTTATTGGGTTCAATACGTAAAATTGTAGTAATTTTATAAAAAAATAAAACAATGAAAAAAGTACTAGGAGTTTTATCAATACTAACCATTTGCTTGGTTTTATTGTTTACCGCTTGTTATAAAAATGACACTAATAAAGTAACCAAAACAACAGACGATTTTTTAAAAAGTTTTGAGCCTGAAGTAATTGTTAAAGGTGGAGGAGATAAAAAAGATTACACAAAAGTTGTTGTTGTGGAATTGATAAAAAAAGAAGAATGTAGTTGGGAAGTAGTTACAGGGATTATCGAGTTTTATTACCAAGATGAAATGGTATTCTCAATAGATTTTGGTGATGGAGAATGTGATGGAATAGCAACCATTGGCTGGTTAGAAAATGAAACTTTTGAAAGCAAAGTAGTTGATGTTTGGAACATATTTAAAGACAAAACAGACGGCAAATATATTGTAATAGAAGAGCTTGTTAAAAGTGAAGAATGTGACTACGAAATAGTTTCAGGGAAAATTGAATATCAAGACAAAAGTGGTAATCCGTATGTTACAATTGATTTTGGTAATGGAGCTTGTGATGGAATTGCAACTAAATGCTGGACAAAAGAAGGTGTAACCGAATGTGATGATTTTGATGTAAACTATTGGGGCGGGAAATTCTAAGATAAAGAATAATCAAAAATATTAGAGTAGTTTTCAAAAATTACCCCTAATGCACCTGAGAAAACAATGATGAATAATTGCAACGGTCACGAATCGTGATATAATTACTGTTAGATTGGAAAGCTCTATCACACCCACCAATACTAATACAACTTACTTTTATGAGAAACAAAAGTCAGGGTGAAATCCTGAAAAAACTCAAAATTGAGAATCTAAACTCAATGCAAGAAGAGGCATTGAAAACTATCCAATCTAATAATAATATTGTGTTGCTATCCCCAACAGGAACTGGCAAAACTCTAGCTTTTCTACTACCGATAATTCAAGAGTTAGACATAAACTGTGCTGAAATTCAAGTGTTGATAGTTGTGCCATCACGTGAGTTGGCAATTCAAATTGAACAAGTTACCAGAGAAATGGGGACTGGTTTTAAAACAAATGCAGTATATGGCGGAAGAGCTGGTTCGCAAGACAAGATCGACTTAAAGCATCGTCCCGCAATATTAATTGGTACTCCCGGCAGAATTGCTGATCATCTAAGAAGAGAAAGCTTTTCAACAGAATATATTAAAACTCTAGTTCTTGATGAATTTGACAAATCGTTGGAAATTGGCTTTGAAAGAGAAATGATTGAGATTGTAGATGAGCTACCAAAAATTGAGAAAAGAATACTTACTTCGGCTACTTTTAGAGTTAATATTCCTGCATTTGTTGGCTTACGAGATCCTAAATATATTGACTATTTACACGAAGAAATTTCTCAACTAAAAGTTAAAGGAATTATTTCTCCATCAAAAGATAAATTAGAAACTCTTGTAAAAGCACTTTCTCATATTGGTAATCATCCGGGAATTATATTTTGCAATTTTAAAGATACAATACAGCGTGTTAGTGATTTTCTTACAGAAAAAAATATTCATCATGGTTGCTTTTATGGTGGGATGGAACAAAAAGACAGGGAAAGGGCACTCATAAAGTTCAGAAATGGAACTCACCAACTTTTAATAGCTACTGATTTGGCGGCACGTGGTATAGATGTTCCCGAAATAAAATTCATCATTCACTACCATCTACCAATTAAAAATCATGAATTTATCCACCGTAATGGACGCACAGCTCGTATGAATAGCGATGGAACCGCATATGTACTTCAATGGGAAAATGAAGACCTTCCTGATTTTATCAAAAATATTGAAATTGAAAAAATACTAGAAGCTCCTATTCCCACACACCCAAAATGGAAAACATTATACATTTCTGGTGGTAGGAGGGATAAAATTTCCAAAGGTGATATTGCTGGTTTATTTTTTAAACAGGGAAAACTTGAAAAAGATGAGCTAGGGATAATTGAAATTAAACAAGATTTTGCTTTTGTTGCTGTGCTTGCATCTAAAATAGATGAAGTTATTAAGCTAACCAACAACACAAAACTTAAGAAGAAGAAAGTTCGTATTAGTGTGGTTTAATCCCAAATTAATTGCAGAATATTCTATCGTATTAGTGTAACTGTTCCGTTTGTTTGCGTATTGCCATCACCATTATTCGTACCCTTCCAATGGGTACCGTCTTCAAATACAGCATATATTCGCCAAATAAAACTCCCTGTTGGCAAGGGCTCACCTTTATATGTACCATCCCATCCTTCAGCTGGAGAACCATCAATTAATTGTCTGCTTTTAAATACCAAATTACCCCAAGTACTATAAATTACTAGTTGGTAACTCCGCAGATTTATGCCTTTTGGCTTAAACACACTTAGTTCCGTGTTAAGACTCGATGGTAAAAATGCATTTGGAACAAAAAGATTGGTGAACAGCAAATCATAAAGCTGGTATGTGGTATCCGGACAATTATACTCATTGTATGATACTAACATAATATTATAAACGCCGTCCGCTGCATACTGATGCGTGGGATTCACTTCTGTGCTAATTACTAGGTTGTCATAGTCAAAGTCCCATTCATAACCTATGGCATCTTCACTGGTATTATCCAAATATATCAGCCCCTGTTGTAGTGTATCCATAATAATAAAACTTGACCTTGGAATGGTATATATTTCGATTGTGTCTGCAATGATATCTGCACATAAATTTGTATCAGTTACCCCAAACTGTACTATGTAATAGCCAGCACTGTCGTATATGTGATACGGATCTTCTTCCATTGAAGTGTTAGTAATTGATAATGAATCGCCAAAGTTCCAGTTGTAATCTTGCAATGGTGAACTACCTTCTTCTGATTCATTGGTGTAATGAGTGAAATAACTCATGCAATTTTCCTCATAAGTAAACTCAGCCGTAGGTATCTTAAATACTGTTACTTCTCTAGTGGTAGTATCTTTACATCCATGTTCATCAAGCAGAATCAATGTAGCTGTATATGTGCCATTTGTAGGATACTTATATACAGGATTGATACTATTTGATGAATCAGAAGTTGAATAAGGGTCACCAAAATACCACTTTCGTGACTCTATTGGGTCATCACCAAGAATGCTTGCGTCATGAAACCTCATTGTATCTGATTCACAAACATTATCAGCCTCGATTACAGCTATTGGTTTGAGATTAAATCCTAAAATCATAACGAATTCATCGGTTAATGTAATTATGCCTGATACGGCTGTTACTTTTAATGATACTCTATATACACCCCCATGGTCATATTCATGGTATACATTTCTTTCATAGTTCCCAGTTGTATATGTTTCAGTGGTACCATCACCAAAATCCCATTCCCACTGTACCATTTCGGCAGTAAGTAACAATTCACCAACTATATATGAAGAATCAGTAAAGTGTATTGGATTTTCAAAACACCATGGATTGCAATGACCAATTCCTCCTGCATTGAAATAAGCAAAAAAGCATGATTGATCTGTAGTTACATCCTGCACAACTGAATCAGTACATCCATTGAAGTTTGTTACTACCAACGTTACATGATAGGTTGAATCATATGGGCCATATTGATGTGTGGGATGTTGTAATGTGCTGGTGTTATTTGCTCCAGATGATATATCACCAAAGTTCCATAACCATGTTTCTATGAACTCACCTCCACCATAGGATGTATCTGTGAATTCCGTGGGGGTATAACAGCTACCTATGGTGTTTGTAAATTGTGGAACTGGTACCGAATCAACAATTATTTCATGAACAATTACTGCACTACACCCGTTAGTATCCAAAGCAGTTAACTCAACCAAGTAATTACCAGGGTTAGCAAAGGTATGACTTATGGTATCCTGAAAGATTGTTTGTATGGGACTACCATC
>JASFZK010000055.1:0-14243 GCA_045267845.1 Bacteroidota bacterium
TCTAAAACTACAATAGAGATTTTTTCTTTGTGTAAACCTTTGTGCCTCTTTGTGGTAAATTCTTACCGAGTAATACTTATGTATATTTGTAAAAAAAAAGTATCCCAATGGGAAAAACAATAAAAAACGCAATACTCTTACCCACAATATTTGTAAAACTTCTTCTCGATTTAAATCGGCAGAAGAAATTTATGAAACTCAATATCACACCAATAATCCAAAAGTCACAAAATAATAATGATGGTACACTAACCGAAAAAGATATTGTTAAAATAAATAAGTATTACGCATTGGCAGTTCCTGCAATTTTGGGAGAAGCATTTTGCGTTTTACGCGGTAGTATCATGACCGATGCTGAACGCTGGACAAGTACATGCCAAGGAGCAATAACAGGATTGTTCGACGATTTTTTTGATGACCTAAAACTACCCGAAGAGCAAATTGTTACAATGGTAAACAATCCCAAACATATTGTGCCATTCTCGTCCAATGTAAAACTTTTTTTAGATTTTTACAAACTTGTTCTTAGTAATTCTAAATTCCCTAATGACATAAAAAAACAGTTATTGCTTGTTCATAAGGCGCAGGTTGCCAGCGTTGAGCAGGAAAATACTAATATAACCAAAGACCGTATCTGGGAAATCACTCAATTAAAAGGAGGCGATTCTGTACTGTTTTATCGTACAGGCTTTAATAATCCATTGGTAGAAGGGGAGAAGGAAGCATTATTTCAGTTAGGCTCACTAATGCAATTCGAAAATGATATTTTTGATATCTATAAAGATAAAAAAACAGGAATTCAAACCCTACCAACTACTATTTCCAAAGCAGCTTACCTACGAAAACTATACGAAGAAGAGCTTGCTAATTTTATAACCATGTGCCATAAAATAGACTATCCACGTAATCAAATATCAGGGTTTCTTGATCGAGTTATGCCCGTATTAAACCGCGGATTTGTATGTTTAGATCGTTTTCAAAATCTGGAAAATAATAATAATGGAAATTTTGATATCAACACTTTTACCCGCAAACAGCTAATTTGTGATATGGAAAAACCTGGTAACTTTTTAAAAACTATCTATTATCAAATCAAAGTACATTACTAATCAGTTTTTTGATGACCAAACTAGTTCAATCAAACTAGTTCAAGTCTGACGCGAAAGCCTAAGCGCCGGGACTTGGACTTTCTAATCAACAATGGAAAATTTGATATCAACACTTTTACTCGTAAACAACTAATTTGTGATATGGAAAAACCCGGTAACTTTTTAAAGACTATCTATTATCAAATCAAGATGTATTATTAATTACCAAATACTCCAATACTAGTTCAGCTCTGTAGCAAGGTCTCGACCGCCTGGACATGGACTTTCTAACTGTATTTGGTGATTGTCCATAAAGTCGACGTCTGATTTATAATGTTCACTAACAAGGCTTGCGAAGTGCCGAATAACAATAAGTTTACTTTTGTAAATGTTTGTTTTCTGCACAAGTGTAACGAAGTTAGAGGACATTAGAGACAGACTCTATTTAATATCCTTCTCAAACAACAGTATACTATAATTCCAAAGCCCTTGTTTCAAAGCTTTATATTGGTATAATCCAGATTTGTAATGATTTCTGGCAAAAGGAGTAGGCTTATTAAATAAATTATAAATAATTGCCAATGGTCCTCCAAATAAATATGACCAATACATACGTTTTGCAGTGGGTGTAATTTCTTTAGTAACATCTCGTTCACTCTTTAAGCTAAAACCTGCTTTATTGAAAATGGATTTGTATTCAACCAATGTTAAAAAAATAGCCATGCTCCAAAGCTTATTCCATTTCTTAAGTAGTTTATCAGGGTTCTTTTGATTGTCATTTTCTTTAAAATAATCAGCAATAATAAGTCTGCCACCCGGCTTTAGTACTCTCATTGCCTCCTTGGCAAACAGTTCTTTTTCAGGAGCTGATGTAATACTTTCAATGGCCCAAACCACATCAAAGCTACTATCCTTAAAACTTGTTTTGGTATAATCTTCAATTTTAAAGCTTACTCGATCTTCAAGTTTAAATTCCTTGCATTTTTGAGTAGCATAAGCAAATTGTTTTTCGCTTAAGGTTATTCCGGTCACTATAGCATTCCTTTTCTTTGCCAAATAAAAAGCTGAGCCACCAACTCCACAACCAGCATCAAGTATTTTCTCTCCCGACTTAATATCTGCAATATCCATCAACACCTTATTTGTATTAGCCAACGAGTCCTGAAAATTGCTAGTATTCTCATCCCAAATACCATAATGAACGGCTAAATTATTATCAAGCCTCCACCAGTTTTGGTAATGGTTTAAGGTCTGGTTGTAATAATCTGCAATATCGCGTGTAGTAAACAAAGTGCTTTTTTTTTAAGTGGCTGTAAAAATAGGAAATAGTTTGCTCACTAAGCCTCTAGCTGAAAACCATGATTTAATTCTTTTGGTTAAAAACTATTAATGTCAATTTATTTTTTAGTATTTAGTTTGTATCGAGGTTGAAGGTTATATACTAACTATTTTGCATCATTTAGAATAGAGTTATAATTAATTAGGAGGATACTGAAAATCCAAAAAAGAGTAAGTAGAACTTTAAATAGAAAATAATGGGAATTAAAGTTAAAAAAGAAGAATTGATGTTAGGAGATATTCTTCTATATCATGGAAACGCATTTGTTAGTAGAGCTATTCGATTTTTTGATGGCACTTATTACAACCATGCATCTGTCTACATAGGTAATGATAAGGTTGTTGAGTCTGTAGCACAAGGGGTTGTTGTAGCTAATATTAGTCAAAGTATACAAGGACAACAGATACTTGTAAAACGTTTGAATAACAGACCGTATAACATGCAACCTGTAGTTGAAATTGCTATTGGTTATGTAGGGAATCGATATGGTTATGAACAGTTACTACTACTTGTGTTAATTGCTACAACAAGAAGAGTAAGAGCAAACAATTATTTACTGCGATTTGTCAATAAATTACTTGAAAAGGCATCAGTAATGATTTTAAAAATGACAAATGGAGATAAGCAAGCTTTAATTTGTTCAGAGTTAGCATATCGTTCTTTTGACGAAGTGCTACCTGAACATGATGACCCTTACACTATTTATCTTTTGCGTAATTTATTATCTAACACCAAGTCATTTAAAAGCAATTTGATAGATAATGAAAGTCTTATTAGTAAGTTTTATGGAATAACAGGTTCATTTGATAATAAATTATCTTCTTCTCCTTTTGTTGAGAAATCTAATAGTCTGTATGTTGAAAGTTTGAAAAATAATTTACTTGACGATACAACAGACGAATATTTTGAAAATGAGTTAGAAAGACTTTTTGATGATGTTGTTAAAAGTTATAAAAAAGAAGATTACAACATATCTGTTCAAGAAGGAGATTTATTTAAAAAAAATATGGATATTTTTATGACATCATATAATCATTTAATAAATAAAAATAAATCATTTACTCAGCCCAAAAGCATGAATAGTATTATCAATGATTTTATACACGATAATGCCAATTTTGTTACTCCTGGTGATTTGTTTAAGGCTAAGAATTTATTGAACATAGGTAATTTATCATAATAATAACAAAACTAAAACAAAAGTTCATATTAAGGTGCTTTATTGTAAATTGAAAGTAAAGTATTTAGTAAGCCTGCACTACGTATACCTAGAACTTTGGTTTAAATTATGAACATTATACCCCAATAATATAACTAATATAGAGATACTATGAAGATTGTACACATTAGTGATTTGCACTATCCAGAACATGAAGGAACTGAAAGGTTAATTGATAAAATAATCAATCACTATAGAGAAGAACAACTTAAACCAATTGTAGTTTGTTCAGGAGATATTCTTGATACTCCTCCAAAGATTGGTCATGAATCAAATTATACAGAAATTGCAAGAATTCTAAAAAAATTAAAAACTAAAAACTTTAATATACTTATTTGTCCTGGAAATCATGATTTAAAAAAGGGAGGTGTAAAAAAACGAAAGAAAATATATAGTAACCTTATTAATTTTAGTAACAATTATAGTTCTATACTTCCTTCAAATTCTAATATTTATCGTGAGAACAATAATAATCTTATGGAATATCCTGTAATCCATAAGTTTGATAATCATTTTTTTATAGGTTTAAATTCAATAACATATCAGCCTAAATCAGCAAAAGGTATGTTAGGAAAAGAGCAATTGAAAAAGCTTGAAATAGAAGTCTTAAAAATTAAAGAGAATAACGAGAATCCTGTAATAATAGTATATTTACATCATAACCCATTAAGTTTTCATGTTAACGTACCAAGAGTACCTGATTTTGGTGATAGAATAGTAACAAACAAACTTAAACTTATAGATAGAAAATCATTATTAAAAGTAGTTAATGGAATCAATGTTTTGCTTTTTGGTCATTTGCATAGGAATAAACGACAGACGGAGTTCGAAAGCAAGTATAATATTAATTGCATTCAACTTACTGGAGGTAGTACGGATGAAAACTATGAATTTTGGACTGAGATAGACACATCCACTTACGAAATAATAGAGTTTCCTTTATAATAATTTAATAATGTCATCATGGGAAAAGTCATTGATATACATTGTCATATGTTCAATGTGAAATATTTACATGTTGCAGGGATTATAAAAAGGTATACAAGTAGCAATAGAAAATGAACCAAAAAAGACAATGCCAAAATCATAATCTGCAATTTAAAAATATTGAAATAAAAAATTGAACACACAACATGCAACACGCAAATTGAAATATCGAGCAAAAATGGTAAGAATTTCCATTTTTCGTTATAGACAATTTATTAACAACTCAATATTGATATTTTTATCATTGTATCATTCTTAAAAAATAAACTATGCCAACATCCGAAAATTTATTTGACGAAGTTACTATTGAACAAATCAAAGAACAAGATATTAGCGGTGTTTGTTACCAGCTTTCAACAAGAGGAAGAAGGCTGTTTAGAGCGAGCTTTAATTCAACATCATTTTTTATTAGCAGAAACTTTTTACTAACCTCTGCTCACAATGTTGTAAAAACATTAAGAAGCGTTAACAAACTGCAGATTTCACCTTCTCGTATTGGGAGTGCATTCCATTTTGGAACCGCTGTACTGTATGTTAATGCTAATAAGCATTTTAGAATATATCCTGATTATAGAATGAGAAATTCATCAATGCGAAGTCGGTATGACTTAGCAATGATTTATATTCCAGATGAGGTTCTTGACCAAAATATAAGTTTTGAAACGCTAAATCATTTGCCATTATTAGAAGATATATCTTCGATATCAGAAGGCGAAACAGTTTATTGTGCTGGATATCCTGCGTCAGGTAAACATATAGGTAGGTACAAAATGACTTTAGATAGTTCTGTTATTGGCAAAATAAAAGAACATTCATTCACACATGATCTTGACACAAAAACGGGTAATAGTGGTTCACCTATCATGGTAAAGAGAGATAACAAGTATTATGTTATTGGTGTAAATTCAATTAAGTACAATGGAACACTAATAAACAATAAAAAGAAAGTTTGGATAACTGAAAGTATCCAAGATTTGAGAAATATAGTCAATAAGTAAATTTATTAGAATATCTGAATGCAAAGGAGATTATTGTTGATTTTGGTATCAATAACTTAAATTACAACTTTGAAAATTACGGTCTAAATACTTCTGTCTTTTGCCATCAATTATATGCTCTAGCTTGTTGGAAATATGCTTAGCAAGTATTGTTATTATTTTGCATAAAGTTGCATACTTCAAGTTAATTCATATACACGAAAGAAACAATTATTACAAATAAATGAAACAAAATAAAGTCCACCTATTAAAGTCGTTAAACCTACTTCGAAGTAATAGTAACTCAAGCGAATTACTACTCATCGAAGCAACAGGTTCTTCGTATGCAACCAAGATAGGGGTTCCAAAACTGGTGCCAGTTAAAAGTGGTGGAAGTGATAGTGTTTTTGAACTCGATTTTGTCCTTTCAGGAGAGGCATCAGCAGTTAGTAAAGATGCTGAATACAATATTAGAGTTGTTTATAATCTGGATGAGTTACCGCCAAATATAATCGCCATAAAAGTTAATGGCGCACTAAATTCTGATATTATCATCATAAAAGATTATTGAAATATAAAAAAATAATTTAGATTAGTGAAAGTTTCAGAATAAGTTCAGCAAAAATGACGGATGTGTTTTTTTCTTTATCAAAATTAAAATTTACAAGCATAGCCATAGCTACGGTTTAAAATTTTAATGAAAAGAAAGGGAAAAAGACACTGTCAGATTGCGGAAGTTATTTTGAATCTTTTGCTTAGGTATAAATAACTATCTTTGTTTAAACATAAATAACACAAATAACAAAAATGATTCGATTAGTTATTGCTGACGATCACCCCATAATCATCAATGGAATCAAGACCCTACTTGAAAAAGAAAAGGAGATTAAGCTAATTAATGAGGTTAATAATGGAGTTGAATTGCTAAAATTATTGGAAGATACGGAAGTTGATGTTGTACTCATGGATATCAATATGCCCGAAATGAATGGTGTTGATGCCAGTAAATTAATTAGTAATAAGTACCCTAATACTAAGGTGTTGGCATTCTCGCAGTATAACGAAAAAAGGTTTGTAAAGCGGATGCTTAAGTGTGGGGCAAGTGGATATTTGTTAAAAAATTCACCAGCTTCTGAGATTATTATGGCTATCAAAATGATACATAAAGGTGGCATGTATCTTAGTGAGGAACTTCCAAATATTTTTGATGATAAGAAAACACCGGTTAGGTCTGATAGTTTATTTCCGGATATAAGTAGACGCGAGTTAGATGTTCTTAAACTCATATGTGATGGTTTAAACACACAAGAAATAGCAGATAAACTTTTTATAAGTAAACATACAGTAGAAACACATAGAGCTAACTTATTACTTAAAGTTGGCACAAAAAATACAGCCGGCCTGGTTAAGTGGGCCGTTGTTAATGAGATTATATAAACTAATACATTATTACTATGGCAAATTATTTTAAAAGTGTTAAATTAAGCGGATTAGATATCGCATGTAAGTTGTATAATGCAACTGTAGAGTTTAATAATATACCCCTTAATAAAAAAATTGTAAAGTTAGTTGGTGCCGATTCAAATGATTGGTATTTTGGGGGTTGCCAGCATGCTCGATTAGAGTACAAATTGGCAGATTGTCAGCCAGGTGATTATAATACAAATCAAAAAAGAACTGAAAATATTGCATTGGAAGTTTCGGCATGTACATGTGTTCCGCCAAATAGTTTGAATCATCAAACTGTCTTTTTTATTAACGATTCAAGAGAGGAACGTACAATGAATACTGATGATGGAAAAAAGAAATGATTACATTAAAAAATAGGGTTTATTAAAATAATATTATAGTGGTAATTGTTGCCAATAGATTTAAGCAAGTATTGAAAATAGTTTCCTCATTAGCTGTTGTAATGCTTTTCCTGTCGTCCGAAATAACAGCACAAAATGATTCTGTTGTTATTTCATTACTTTTAAATGAGGCGAGTGAGCTGACTAATGGTGAAAGTATCAAAATGGCTCAAAACTACTGCGATTCAGCTATCTTATTGGCAACTGAAACTAAAAATCCATATTTAATTGCAGCTTCATTTGCTCAAAAAGGATATTGCTATAAATTTCAGAATAATTATGATTCATCAAAATCCTATTTATACAAAGCACTATTCATATTTAAACAAAATGAATATTCCGGCCAACAAGCTTTTGTTAATACAGAAATGGGTGATATTCATAGGATTACAGGGCAAACAGATTCAGCACTCTTTTATCATCGTCATGCATTGAGGCTGTCGTTAACAGAAAACGATAGTGCTACAGAGGCAAAAATATATAACAATATTGGAATTGTTTTTAAATCAAGAGGTATTTACGATTCTGCCTTTTATTACTTTATAAAAAGCGAACAATTGTATCGTGATTTGGGTATGAATAGCAAGTCATTACTGAGTTTGTTAAATATAGCCAATGTGTACGAAAGGCAACAAAACTATGATAAGGCAATACAATTGTATGAACAATGCTATGCTGATGGTAAAAAATCAAATGAGTTGGAACTAAGTTTCAAGGCAAAAACAAACATGGCAGTTGTGTATTATTATATGGGCGATAATAAAGAATCAGAGCTTGCTTTTCTTGATGCAATTGATTTTAATATTCAGAATAATAATGAAAAAACTCTATCATTATTGTATGGCAATTTATCCTTAGTATATGAGATGCAAGGGGATATGGAAAAAGCAATCATTACTTCAAAAAAATCACTGCAGCTTGCTCGAAAAGTTAATAACAGTAAAATTGAAATACAAGCTCTCAATAACCTTGGTATTTTTTATAAACTCCAAAATGAATATGGTATTGCAGTAAAGTATTATGAGGAAAGTCTTGCTGTCGCATCAAAAGCTGGTAATACTGATGACCAGTTACGGGTGTTAAAAAACCTATCCTTGTTAAATGAGGATATAGGTGATTATAAGGTTGCTCTTGCATATTATACTGAATATTCATCACTTAAGGATTCCATCCTAAATGAAAAAAAGATAGCAACCATTGCCGAGCTTCAAATGAAATATGAAAAGATAGAAGATGAAACGTTAATCTTAAATCTTGAAAAAGAATCAGCAGTTCAGCAAGCTGCAAATAGTGACTTGCGCAGGCAACGCAATATTATTATTGGTTCGAGTGCTACATTGGCAATAATCCTTTTTATGAGCTTAATGTTATTGCGTATTAGAAATAGGAAAAATAAAGAAATTGCCAAGCAAAAAATTCAGCTTCTTGAAGATGAGAAAAAGCTTCTGGCAGCTCAATCAATATTAACAGGCCAGGAAGAGGAACGTAAACGAATCTCGCAGGAATTACATGATGGAATAGGGGTGTTGCTGTCCACAGCTAGTATTCATTTTTCTAATATTACAGGGTCGTCAGGAGATAAAGAGCTGGACGGTATGTTGGTAAAAGCTAACGATATGATTAAGCAGGCAGGTAACGAAGTAAGGAAAATATCACATAATATGATGCCGGGTGTATTATCAAATTTTGGACTGTTTGATGCTCTTGAAGATCTTTTTGATGAAGTTGATGAATCAGGCGCAATTGTTGTGAGTTATAATATGCAAGGCGATGATAGCAGATTAAATGAGCGTACTGAGATTATGGTTTATCGGATTATGCAGGAATTAATTAACAACACATTAAAGCATGCCAAGGCAAATAATGTTAGAGTTGATCTTCAAAGAGAAATATCTAAACTTAAAATTTCGTATGTTGATGATGGTGTAGGTTTTAATTATCAAAGCAAACAACTTGATAAAAGCTTGGGCCTTTCTGGCATAAGTTCACGAGTTGATTTTTTGCATGGCACACTCAATGTAGTAACTAATAGGGGAAAGGGTTGTTCTTATAATATTGTAGTGCCACTTTAATTTAAAAGGCAAATTTGTTTGTAAATATTGGCTGTTATTAGTATAAATTAGCAATATATTTATTAATAATCTATTTCATAGAAAAAATGACAAAAAGATCTACATATTTAGTAATAATATTATTGTTCTTCTTTTCTGTTTATAGCAACAAAGCTGTTGCTAATCAGGATGCTTCGAGTATGAAATATGATTCTGTATTGTATATGGCAGATACTATTGTAGATCTAAAAAATAGGATTGATTTCTATACGAATTCATGGAAATTTATGATTAACCTTGATAAACATAAAGCCATTGAATTTACAAAGAAAGGGATTGAAATAGCTAAGCAAATTGACTATAATGAGGGATATTCAACTCTTAATTGGCAATTAGGATTAGTGTTTCAAGAGTTAGGTAAATTTGATTCGGCAAAGTATCATATGAATAAATCAATTCGCATTGCCAAAACAAATTCCCTATTTGAAAATGAGGCGATGGCAAATTTCCGTTTGGGGTCATTGTACTACAGAATTGGAGAGACTGACAGTGCGTATAGCTATTATAAATTAGTGGAAAATCAAAGTCTGCAAATTGATTATCCCACTGGTTTGTTACTTGTTTATTCAGGTCTTGGAAAAATTGCTAACAGGCGTGGTAGTTACGATGAAGCCTTATCATACTTTATAATGACAATGGAATTAGCTGAGGAACTAGATAATTCGAGTTCTGCATCGCATGCTTTCATGAACATTGGGATTACATATGCTAAAATGAGGGATTACGATAATTCGAAAGTGTCATTTCTATCAGCACTTAAAATTGCAGATGAGACCAATGATTACGACAGGCAATTGCAAATGTTCAACAATCTCGGTGTATTGTATCGCAAAATGCAGGTGTTTGACTCTGCACTTTATTTTCAGCAAAAGGCACTTTACATGTCCAAACAAAAAAACTCAAAAGGAAGCATTATCCGTAATTACATAAATATCGGTACCACATACGCAATTCAAAAAAAGTATAGTACTGCAGTTATCTATTATGATACTGCTAACATCCTTGCTGCTAACTTTGTGAATAGCACAATACAAATGAGCATTTATCAAAATTTATCCGCTCTTAATAGGGATATGGGTAATTATAATAAATCAATATTATATGCTAAAAAGGCTGTGCAATTAATCAAAAAAACACAAGAAACACAGCAGCTTGCATCTTTATACGAAAACATCTATTCATCATGGAAATACTTGAAAAGATACGATTCAGCATTATACTATCACGAACTGCAATCAATAATTATTGATAGTCTGTTTAATGAAAATAAACAAAGGAACTTTGATGAGTTTAGTGTTAAGTATCAAACTCAAAATAAAGAAAATGAACTTCTAATCTTTAAAAATAAAGACCTAGAAAAATCTATCTTATTAAAAGAAAAGAAACTTTTAATAAATTCGTTATTGGGTAGTGGTACTACAATTTTGATTATCATCATTTTGATGTGGATTATTCGTAGAAATAAGTATAAGAAAGATGCAATAATCAGAGAAAAAGAAATAGAGCAACTTAAAAAGGATAAAGAAATTTTGGCTGCACAATCGCTTATTCATGGTGAGGAAAATGAACGCAAACGCATAGCTCAGGAACTCCACGATGGGATAGGTGTTTTACTTTCAACTGCTAGTATTCATTTCTCAAGTGTTAATGAGAACACTAAAAGTAGTGAAATTAGTACCATTGCCGAAAAAGCCAACAAGCTATTAAAAATGGCAAGTAATGAAGTTAGGAAAGTATCGCATAACATGATGCCCGGCGTGCTAACTAAATTTGGTTTGTCAGAAGCTTTGGTTGATTTATTTGAGGATGTTAAAGATTCAGGAAAAATAAATGTTGAATATAATATATTTGAAGGGCAACCTCGTCTTTCTGAAAATACAGAAATAATGCTCTACCGCATTGTTCAGGAAATGCTTAATAATTCTTTAAAATACTCAAAAGGCTCTTTAATTAATTTCACAATTTCCAGAGAATCTAACTTTGCGAGAATGGTATTTAGTGATAACGGTGTTGGATTTGATTATCAAACTAAACTGGAGGAAAATAATCTCGGTCTTTCCGGTATTCAATCTCGTGTTGATTTTTTACATGGTGAACTTACCGTAGATACATGTGCTGGTGAGGGCTGTAGCTATTCCGTAGAAATCCCAATTTAATATTTTTCGTAATAGCAGTTTTCAGCTATTTTTTTTATTTGGCAGAAAAAGGCGGTGTTTATGAGTTTTAAGATGTGCAGTTTTGTGCCATTATTAATAAACTTATAAACAAATGAAAAAGAATACTTATTTAAAGACAGTTTTGCTTGTAACTATTGCAAGTTTTTTATTGATAGTTGGTGGTTGTAAAAAGGATAGTGACACGCCTAACCAGTTACCAGTTGTAACTTCAGTGCAAGTAACCCCATCGAGTGTAACATCAGGTACAGCAGTATCGGTAAATGTTTCTGCCAGTGATGCGGATGAAGATGAGTTAACTTATATATATAATGTATCAGGTGGGTCAATTAGTGGCAGTGGGTCATCTGTTTCATGGACAACACCATCCGATGATGGAGTTTATACAGTAAACGTTATTGTTTCTGATGGTATTGGTGAAGGAACAGGCTCTGGTCAGGTAATTGTTGAAGCCCCCGAAAATAGTAACCCCGTTGTAAATAGTGTTCTAGTAAATCCAGGAACTGTTGAGCAAGGTGGTAGCGTTACAATTACTGTGAATGCAAGTGATTCTGATGGAGATCAATTAACTTATCAGTATCAGGTAACTGGTGGTGCAATAAGTGGATCCGGGTCTACAGTATCATGGACAGCTCCTTCGCAATCTGGTGCATTCTCTGTTACTGTTACAGTTACTGACGGAAACGGTGGTCAGGCAACATCAAGTGGGTCAGTTACAGTTAATCAGGCTGTTACACAAATTACAGGGACTGCAAGTTTTCCAGCAGGTTCTTCAGGTGATTTAGGTAATGCTAAAGTAAGTATTTACACATCTTATGAAAACTGGAATATTAATAATCCTTTACAATATGTTGCGGCAACAGGAACTGGTTCAAATGTGACCTTCTCCATAACAAATATGCCTGCAGGTATTTATTATCTTGATGTTTGGAAAGATAATGACAACAGTGCATCTTGGTCGGCTGGTGATTATGTTGGCTGGTTTGGTGATGGTGGATTAGGCGGTCCAAGTTTAACAGAAATATCAATTGTTGACGGCGAAACAAAAATTGTTTCCATATCAATGATGACAATATTAGGTTCTCGCTCTTCAAGTAATTTGAAGGTTGTACGATAGTGATAAATATTTAAGATATTAAAAAAATTATAAAGATGAAAAAAGTTATTCTTATTGCCATATCCCTTTTTATGGTTTTCAACTTCTCAAACTGTGGAAGTAAAGATGATACTACACCCGAAGAAGAAAATGAAACTTATGACGTGCTCTTTTATGAGCCTACTTATGTGGGGAAAGATTATAAAAGTGATCAACTTCAGGCTACCATTAAAAAATCTGATTTGCAGTTTTCGACATTCGGCGATGTAAATACTGGAGAAATTCTTGGAAATTTCAATAAAGCATATGTATATAATTCTGTTGAAAATACTGAGGCATTTATACTTTTCGATGATTTAGGTGAACCTGCGTTTATCTATAAAGTAAATCTGGTAACAGGGAAAAAAGATGAATCTGTAGTGGAGTTTAAAAGAGTGGATCAGAATAACTTTTACGTGAGGTTTTTTTACTACGATTGGCAAAATCGTTTAGGTACTTTATTATTCGAGACCATGATTACAAAAAATGGTGACGATTATCAAAGTAATCCCACATATACAATTGAAAACCTTGACTTTGGAGGTAAAAGTACACGCCCGGTATCTAAAACAAATACTAGCTTTCCCATTAAACTTTCAAGGCTTGATCAATTAATGAGCCCGATATCTTATCAATCACAAACTAAAAGTACCAATGGAGGTATGGATGACTGGATGGCTTCGTTTAATGAAATGAAAAATTCTTCCATCTCTGATTGGCTTTCAAAAACAAGAAAAGCCGGTGTTGTTTTAACATTAAGTGGATTAGGTTTGAGCCAAACCGTAATTGGAGCTCCAGTTGGTGTGTGGCTGGTTGCAGGTGGTAGTGGAGTTATTGTTGTGTCAACCGCAATTGAAGTGGTGATTACCGACAAATGGAGTAACTTTTTGAATGAAACTCAAAGTAAAATTGAAACGCTTACAGAAAGTGTAACCGAAATTGCTGGAAACGTTGTGCAGAAATTCGAAGGATATGAATATGATCTTAAGGAGCATTGGGTTAATAACAATATACCTAAAACTGAGCTTGAAGATTTAACAACATCAATTGAAGAAGATGAAATAATTGTTGGTAAAGATGATTTGAATGATTTACCTGATAAAGATGGAGTATTGCAAATAGGCTTATCATGGAATACCAACGAAACAGATATCGATCTCTGGGTAACAGATCCTGCTGGCGAATTATTATATTATGGAAATCCCACATCTGCATCTGGTGGTTATCTTGATAGAGATGATACTGACGGTTATGGCCCCGAAAATATTTACTGGGTTAGTAATATACCAGATGGTGATTATTTTATTCAGGTTCATTATTACTCTGGTGAACCAGTAACTAATTACGAAGTTAAAGTTACAAA
>JASFZK010000056.1:0-14526 GCA_045267845.1 Bacteroidota bacterium
TAATGCTTTTGTCTTTAATTTATTGATACCAAAAGTAAAACATTTATGTATATTTACACCCAAGTTAACCCTGTGATATAATTAGGTAATAAATTGAGCCCCACGTAATTTTATACCATCCTTAAAATGAGATCCTTAAATATAGCAGTTTTGTTTTTATTTTCTATATTGCTTGCTACATTAGGATGTGATGAGCAAAAAACTCATAATAAAACGAATAATATTCAATATTTAACAGACCTGAGTGTCGATGACCGACCGCATCAAAGCCATATAAATATTGATTCACTTGTATCATTTATTCCAGGGGAAAATGGATTAAAATTGCCTGAAACGCATACAGAGTTAATTCCTATTCCAGTAGAACTGCAAATAGTTAGTGAATTAGTTCCTGGTATTTCAAATTTACCCCAATCTCCAAAGGAAATACGCGAACATAAACAACCGGTTAAAAGTAAAAAACCAAAAATAATTAATGTTGATTATTCGAAACGATATAAGAAGGAATCCAGACAATTAGAGCCACCAATAATAATTAACATTCCAAAAAGTATTCACCTTAGTGTTGATAGTATTCTATACTACGAGTCAGTAGTTTTGGCAAATAAACTAATTTCAATACAGCACAGCGATACTATATATCCACCACTTAATGTGCATACGTTCAATCCAACCAATATTAAGGCTTTACCTTTTAGTCACAAAGATTATGCATTATTTGATATTAGGATTTTGGATGCTGATCAAGAACTACCAAACTCTTACGTAAGAGCCATAAAAAAAGATAACAATGGGGTAATATGGTTTGGGACTCATACTGGTGGGCTGATTTCGTATGACGGACAGAATTATTGTCAATATACTAAGAAAAACGGGCTTTCAAGCGATATGGTTATTTCATTACTTATAGATAGTAAAAATAATATTTGGGTCGGGACAAAAGATTATGGCCTTAATCTGTTTGATGGAAAAAATATTACTCAGTTTACAAAAAAACAAGGACTTCCATCTAATAGTATCAATGCTATATTGGAAGATAGAGATGGAAATATTTGGATTGCAACCTCAAGAGGAGCGACAAAATTTGATGGCAAAACTTTTTCAAATTTTGGTGTGAAACAAGGTTTAGGCAGTAGATATGTCACAAGTATTTATGAAGATGACACAAGAAATATTTGGTTTGGGACAACTAGTGGAGTTACTAAATTTAATCCAGGTAAAGTAGGGAAAGAAAGATTTATAACCTTTACTAAGGAAGATGGGTTAACACACGACGTAGTATTGTCAATTACTCAGGATCATTATGGTAATATGTGGATTGGTACTTATGGAGGGGGTGTATCAAAATTTGATGGTAATAGCTTTACTAATTATTCAATTGACCAGGGTTTGGGTAATGATATTATACTTTCAATTATCGAAGATTCGTATGGTAATATTTGGTTTGGAACCTATGGTAACGGAGTAACAAGTTACAACGGTAAAGCATTTTCACATTACACTGTTAAAGAAGGGCTGAGTAATAATCATGGTAGAACATTATTTGATGACAACAAGGGAAATCTTTGGATTGGTACAGATGGGGGTGGAGTATCAAGCTTAATAATAAACAGTTTTACTCATTTTACAACTGATCATGGCATGAGCAATAATTTGGCTCTATCAATTTTTCAAGATGAAGATAATAGACTATGGTTTGGAACTTTCGAAGGCGGAGTTTTAATTTATGACGAACCCAAAGCTCTGGGGCATAAGGGAGTATTTACACAAATTACCACTGAACATGGTCTTGCTGATAATGTGGTGAATTCAATTATAAAAGACAACAACGGTAATTATTGGTTTGGCACATACTATAATGGCATTAGTAGATTAGATGGTGAAAGCTTTAAATCAGGAAAGCTTCAATTTTCAAATTATTCTATTGATCAGGGTTTACCAAATGAAATTGTCAGATCAGTTTTACAAGATAAAAGTGGGGATATATGGTTTGCAACCGAAGGGGGAGCTGTTAATTATGATGGTAATAAATTTGTTACCATCTTAAAAAAAGATGGCCTAGGAAGTGATAAGGTTGTAAGTTTATATGAGGATACTGATGGAGCCATTTGGTTTGGATGCCTTGATGGCGGAGTTACGCGTTTTAAAAATGATACATTAACTACTTTTACTACTAAACATGGGTTGGGTGATAATACTATTTGGTCTATTATTCAAGATAAAAATGGCGCAATGTGGTTTGGAACCAATGGCGGTGGATTAACATGTTTTAACGGAAGTTCTTTTTGTACACTTACAATAAATAAAGGATTAAGTAATGATTATGTATACTCGTTAATTATTGATAGTGAAAATAATTTATGGGCAGGAACAACACGAGGGTTAAACCAGATAAAATTACCAGATAGTTTGAAATATGTTCAAAATGAATTCGAAAATTTTAATCCTACCATAGTAACATATGGGAAAATGGATGGACTTAAAAGTGTGGATTTTTATACTAATGCAGCACTATATGATAATAAGAATCGATTGTGGTGGGGAACTTCTGATGCACTTTCAATGTTAGACTTAACCAAGTATAAATCTGTTGAAGATGCTCCATATGTACACTTAACTGAACTAGTAATTAATAATAAGTCGATTGACTTTAGTGGCTTGAAAGCCAATAATATAGAGTATTCTCAATTGGATATCTCATTTTCGGATGTTAAACCATTTTACAATATACCAAGTGATTTGAAATTGCCCTACTACCTAAATCATCTTTTATTCAGGTTTTCGGCAACCGAGTGGAGCGCCCCACATCAAATAAGATATCAGCATAAATTACTAGGTTTTGAAAAAGACTGGAGATTAGTAAGTAAAAATAATGAGGTTGATTATCGCAATATTCCACCTGGCACCTACACATTTATGGTGCGAGCAATTGGTAAGTCAAATAAATGGGGTAGTATAAGTGAATATTCTTTTACTATTAAATCACCGTACTGGCTTACATGGTGGGCACTTATTGCTTATGTTTTAATTTTTAGCCTATCAATATGGTTGTTAATAAGTTGGAGGGTAAATATTGTTAAGAAACAAAAAAATGAATTAGAAAACCTGATTTACGATAGAACCAAAGAGCTTGATAATTCACGTAAACTTGCTGAGCAAGCAACTGTAGCTAAAAGCCAATTTATTGCAACGATGTCACATGAGATACGAACACCCCTAAATGCAATAATGGGTTTAACACACCTTGCAATAAATACTTCACCTAATCCAAAGCAAGAAGATTATTTACAAAAGATAGACCGTTCAGCTAATACTCTACTAAGTTTAATAAATGATATTCTTGATTTTCCCAAAATAGAAGCAGGTAAAATGTATTTGGAGAAAGTTAACTTTGATTTGGAAATACTAATTAATTCCATAATTGTACTAAATGCACAACATGCATGCAAAAAAGGCTTGGAGTTTGTCGTAAATATTAATCCTAATGTACCCAGGTTTTTAATTGGTGATCCATTACGGATTGGTCAGGTTATTACAAACCTAGTTAGTAATGCCATTAAATTTACAACAAAAGGCGAGGTTGTAATACAAATAGATATTAGTAAAAAAATAAATAATAAAGAAATAATTTTATTGGTTGCAGTTAGCGATACTGGTATTGGCATAAATAAAGATCAAATTCCATTTTTATTTGATGAATTTAATCAGGCTGACAGCTCCACAACTCGAAAATATGGTGGTACAGGGCTAGGGTTAACAATTAGTAAGAAGTTAGTTCGATTGATGAATGGAAATATTTGGCTCAATAGCGAACCTAATGATGGTACTATTTTTTTCTTTGATTGTAATGTTGGTGTTCAGTCATTGGAGAGCATAACTGAGCACAAAATACCTGAAGAACTAAAAGGGTTTAGTATACTTGTTTGTGATAATAATAAAGTTGCACTAAAATCCTTAGTGGATACAATTAGATCATTTTCATTAAATGTTGATGGTGTTAATTCAGCTGAAGAAGCAATAAAACACCTTAGAAAAAAACCTTATGAACTATTATTTATTGATCATCAACAAAAAGGGTTGAGTGGTTTAGATACAATAGTTTCAATTAAAAAAGATAAATCAATACTGCCTCTAAAAACAATTTTAATATTGGATACACAAAGGAGCAAAATTAATTTTACTGCGGATAAGGTTAAAATTGATGGATATCTTTCAAAGCCAAATATACCCTCTATTGTTCTCGAAAAAATACTTGCCGTTTTTGGTATGGAGAGTATGTCTTCGCCGTTGCAAAATATTGGTAGTGTAGAAGCTAAACATATTAAAGATAATATATTGGATTGTCGTATTCTACTTGCGGAGGATAATGAAATTAACAGGCAAGTTGTATTCGAGCTTCTTGATAATGTTGGAATTGATGTTGATGTGGTAGAAAATGGATTCGTAGCAGTTGAAAAGGCCAAAGAAACCAGTTATGATCTTATTTTAATGGACCTACATATGCCTGTTATGGATGGGTATACTGCAGCTTCTGATATTCGTAAATTTGATTCTAAAATTCCTATAATTGCCATTACTGCAGATGCCATGAGTACGATTAAAACTCAATGCACCATAGCTGGAATTAATGATATTATAACAAAACCTATTAACCCTGATTTATTGTATGATACCGTAATAAAATGGATAAGCCCCGATAAAGTAAAAGGGAAAATAGGACAAGGTCTTAATATAGAAGATGATGTTCATTCCTTTGATCTAGAAATAAAAGGGCTCGACTCACAATCGGGAGTTGACAGGTTTGGAGACAACATATACCTGTACAAAAAGATGCTTGTTAAGTTTGTTGATGCTAATAGTAGTATTTGTGACCAACTACGAATCTTGGTTGAACAAGAGCAATTTGAAAAAGCACACTTGGCGATTCATACGCTAAAAGGAGAGAGTGGAAATATTGGGGCCAATAGTGTTTATAATTTGACATTACCAGTTGAGGCTGCAATTTTAAGTAAAAATTTAGAGGCTTTTAATAGTACAGTCCACCTACTTGAAAAAAGTATGAAATTCATAATGTTAGCCATAAGTATTAACCCTATGCTTAATGAAATTGATAGTCAGGAAGATACTCAGTTAATTAAAGACTTAGTAAATAAACTGGTAGAATATCTAACTTCAAAAAATCCAAAAGCATTTGATTTACTTGATGAGTTCGCCGTTATAGGCATATCGAAAACAGATATTGATGCCATTACAAAAGCAATAAATAGCAATAACATTGAGGATGCAATTGTACTTTTAAAAAAACTATAATTATTGTATTATAATTTTCTTGGAAACTGACATTTGTCCATTGGCAACAATTCTATAAAAATAAACTCCTTTTGTAAATTGTTTTGTATCAAGTTGATAATTGTTAGAATTTGCTGATATTGTTTCTCTGTATGCTTCAATACCTAGCTCATTGTAAATAACAATATTTGCATTGGCAGCAAAATTGTCTATTGCGTATGGTATTGTTATATAGCTACTGGAAGGGTTAGGAAATGCGCTTTTTAGACCGAATCCTGTTCCAATTTCATTAACCGAATAAGGTACACCTGGAATACTATAAACATTAGTGTATACACTAAATGGACTTACTGAGAAATCGTAGATATAGATTAGTAGATTTGCAATATCCTCGGCAGTTTTATAAATAATGGAATAACCCCCCCCTTGTTCTTCAAGAAATGTGACTCCATTTTCATTTATAATTTTAGTGGTATATAGAAAATAGGCGCTAGTATCGCTGGATTCAATATATTCGTTGAATACTACCAACAGTTCAATATTGTCGTCGCTGTTGAATAATTTTGATGAAACATATGCAATCTCATCAATAGTACTGTTTTCGGGGGGTAAAATATCAATTGTTTTCCATAATGTATGATCAGTATTGTACATAAGAACCTGACTTGTTTCATAATCTATTCCATAATATTTATAACCAATATCTTCAATATCCACCATATAAACAGCATTGTTATAAGTATTTATTAAGGATATTTGGCTAATTAATTTTGCTTGAATTGCAAGTAGGGTAATTAAGGTTAGCAATAAATATTTTTTCATGACACAGATTTTTTTTAGTAGGATTAATTATAGTTAGGTTTTAATTTTCATTTTATTTTTCAGATACCGAGAAATCACTAGCAATTGTATATGTAATTATTAAGGCAACAAAACCAATACAAATCCAAATATTACAAGAAAAGAATAACAGCTTTATGCCAAACAGTATTATTAATAATATTAGGGTAATTCGACCCAACCACCTACTATTTTGTTTATTCCATTTCAATTTGCTAAGTAATTTTTTTTTAAATTATTCAGGGTAGAAAGCATCAATAATATGATGAATTTTTGTACCTGTATTATTATGTATTATGGCAATAATATCAAAACGGGTATCCACATCAATATTGTTTTCAAATATATATGATTCGGTGGCTCGAATTAAAAATTGTTCTTTATTTGTATCAACAGCATCTTCAGGGTATCCGTAAAATTCGCTGCTTCTGGTTTTTACTTCTACAATAACCAAATCATTACCATCTTTTGCAATTATATCAATTTCATCTTTATCAAAACGCCAATTAGTTTCAATAATAGTGTAACCTAACTTAATGAGCATATTCTTAGCTATTTCTTCGCCTTTTTTGCCTAGCTCATTGTGCTTTGCCATTACAGGAGTTCGTTAAGATTACCCTTCTCTTTGACTCTGGTTCCTTTAGGTGTATTTTGCAATGTACATGCTTCATTATACAAATCATGCTCGAAAAATAATATATAATTATCATCAATTGCATTTTTGAAAAACCGTTCTTTATCATTAAGTGTTAATAATGGTCGGGTATCGTATGCCATGATCCAAGGCATGGGGATGTGAGCAGTAGAAGGAAGTAAATCGGCCATAAATACAACTGTTTTTCCGTTTACATTTATGTGAGGGATAACTTGACCATTGGTATGCCCGTCGTACATTACAAATGTAATATTTGGAATAAATTCACCATCTTCGTCAATTAATTTTAGTTTGCCACTTTCTTCGAGAGGCATAATATTTTCTTTTAGAAAAGAAGCTTTTTCGCGACGATTAGGGTTTGTTGCCCACTCATATTGCTTTCGGCTTGTCCAGTAAGTAGCATTTGGAAAGGCAAGTTCGTAGCCAGATTTGTCATCATTCCATTTCACACTTCCTCCGCAATGATCGAAGTGCATGTGAGTTAATATTACATCTGTAATATCGCTTGGTGTTTGACCAACTTTTGCAAGAGAAGTTTCGAGAGTATCATCTCCATTTAAATAGTAATGTGCTAGCCATTTTTCGTCTTGTTTACTACCAATACCATTGTCAATTAGTATTTTTCTGTCGCCATCAACAATTAATAAGCATCGCAGAGCCCAATTACATAAATTATTTTCGTCGGAGGGATATGATTTTTGCCATAAGACTTTTGGTACAACGCCAAACATGGCGCCACCGTCTAATTTAAAATTTCCTGTTTCTATGGGGTATAATTTCATTTGTTTCTATTTTTTAAGATGACAAAGGTATAATTTTTGGTGAAATATGGCTGATGAAGAGTAATAATGGAGTAGAGGAAATACGGTATAAAATGGAATAATGGATATACTGGATTGAGGTATAATGGGTGATTTGAATACGTTTGTTTAATTGGTATACCATAGCTAAGCGGCCGTGATTGATGTGATAGCTTGTTGAAATGGAAGTTGCATTTTTTATTAGTAAACGGAGGCTGCCAAAGAAAGCCCACGGATTACTTATAAAAAAGTAGCTGAAATGAAACAACTATAAACGTAAAGCACGGATTGTCCGCCAAAAAAAACTCAATAAAAACATACACTATAATACGTTTAACCTATTGGCATCGAGCTTGATAAATATAAAAAGTAATACTGTAAATGCCCATAATGATGAGCCTCCATAGCTGAAAAATGGGAGTGGGATGCCCACAACTGGTGCCATGCCGATTGTCATGCCAACATTGACTGCGAAATGGAAAAACAGTATGGATGCCACTCCGTAACCATAAATTCTGCTGAACTTAGATCGTTGTCGTTCGGCCAGAAGAATTATGCGAATTAGCATTGTGAGGTATAGCAGAATGACGACTGTAACCCCTGTGAAACCCCACTCTTCGCCAACTGTGCAAAAAATAAAGTCGGTGCTTTGCTCAGGAACAAAATTGTACCTTGTTAGTACTCCTTTGCGAAACCCTTTGCCAGTTAACCCTCCTGAGCCAATGGCAATTTTTGATTGGTTGACGTTATAGCCGGCGCCACGAAGGTCTTGCTCAATGCCGAGGAGAACGTTTATTCGTTTTTTTTGATGAGGCTCGAGTACGTTTTCGAAGGCATAGTTAACGCTAAAAACAAAGGCCGATGAAATAATTAGAATTCCTAATATTGGTTTCCATTGCCTGCGAAAATATTTGAATGAGATTATTAATAGCGAGGCTATGACGATAAGTGCGGCAATAACATATAATTCGCTGTATAGAAGAGTTAGAATAAAAAGCACTGCCATAATTAACCCCGCAATTAGTAGCAACCCTGAGAAGCCTTCGCGAAATAGTACAATTACAAATGAAAAATATACCAACGCCGAGCCTGTATCATTTTGAAGTAGGATGAGTAGAGCGGGGGCAATGAGTATTGCGATGGACATTATTTTCACTTTTAGTGATCGCATGTCGATGTTTAAAGTGCTTAGGTATTTTGCCATTGCAAGTGCCGTTGCAAACTTTGCAAATTCGGCTGGTTGAATGGCAAATCCTCCAATTTTAAACCACGATTTTGAACCAGCCACTGTACTGCCAAATAGTAGTACACCAACAAGTACCAGTAACATTCCGAAGTAGAAGTAGAACGAAAAGGTTGTGAAAAATTTAGCGTCGATAACTAATATTCCACTTGCCAGAACTATGGAAAACCCAACCCACATGAGCTGCTTGCCATAGCGTGTGGATATGTCAAAAAGTGTTGTAACATCTTCGCCTGCTGATGCAGTAAATATACTTAGCCAACCCATTGTTACCAAAAGCGCGTATATGATTACTGTTAGCCAATCAATATTACCAGATATTTTTTCTCCTCTTCTCACTTAATAATTAGGGTTGTTTTTAAACGGGTGTAAAATTAGTAAAAACATAATATTTAAAGTACATCACTAGGATTTACTTTGTATTAGATATCCTAATTTTAGAATTGGATATATAATCTTTTGTGGTAATACTTACAATGTAGTACCCGGTTGGGATTGGAAGCTGAATGGTTGTTTTTAGGTTATCGGTAATTTCAAATGATGACATTTTTTGTCCAAGCAAATTGTAGATACTTACCTTACAATCATGCTGCGCAGTGGTGTTGCGAATTATAGTAACAGTATTTTTGTATGAGTTTACGGTAAAATATGATTCGGGTTTTATATTATTTATAATATCCTGTGAAGGGTTGAAATAAATAATGAATCGTTGTTTACTATTTGACGGCTCATGGAAAAAATAGTATTTATTTTCTTTGGTTAGATTAATAATTTTTTGTTCTCTGATGTCTTTTAAATAAATTTCTTCGAAAGGATTAATTGTTGACATATCATCAATTGCAATACTGTAATTACCAGATGTTTTACAACTAAAGTTCATATCGATGGCAAGTCCGTTTGTGATTTCCGGAAGTGAATTTATACCCAGCAATGTACTTCCGGCAACCGTGTACAGTTGTGGAACGCTATCATGACTACTAGTTAGTTTGGAGGCATCCTTATTTA
Organism: Bacteroidota bacterium; assembly: GCA_045267845.1. GTDB lineage: Bacteria > Bacteroidota > Bacteroidia > Bacteroidales > F082. The sequence goes on from JASFZK010000056.1 coordinate 9,833, forward strand.
AGTCAAATTTGCTTGTTGCGTTGAGAATAAACCTTATCATTGTTTCATCGGTATAGCCATTGGCTGAGGCAATTAGGCGTAATTCCTGTGGGTTTGAATTTTTATAATAGTCGGGTGTAGAAGTCATAATTCCAAGGCGGGTTGAGTTACCAACGCTTATGTTCCCATTTTGCGTGGCTTGTACCCAGAATCCTTGATTTGACGGTATGTATTGTGTGCCTTCGTTGATTCCTGTGGGTGAACTACCTCCTATAAATATTGTGTAATTATTATTTGTGGGATTCCAAATATATTTAGCATCATTAATATCAGTTTTATCCCATCCCGACTCCTCAAGCCAATCGATGGGAGAAGGGTAGGGGTTCCCAATGAGGTTCCAGCCTTTGCGGTTTTCAAGTTCTCCGTTTGAGACATCTGTTCTAGTAATTCCAATGCTATAGCTACCAGTATTAAGGTTTGAACTAGTGGTTGCAATATAACTAGCAGTTATTGAGGTTTCTAAATATAGATCATAGCCTTTCATAACTGATAATGCTCCCTGATGCCATACCCAGCCAAAGTTCCAATCGTTAAGAATTATGGTTTCGTCATAGTAGAAAACCAAGTCGGTACCTGTAAACACAGTGCTGTTTGAATTACTTACAGGCGAGGAAGCATTGTGCCAGCCATTGGAAGTTAAATACCGTTCGACAGTTTTAATACCAGTAATAGTACAATTACCACTCGAATTTTGATCTGCCAAATAACCCGATCCGCTTATATCAGATTTAATATATAAATCGGTACCAATATACATGCTTGTACCTTCTTTAATTGTAATTGAGCTACCTGGACTGATAACAAGTTGTGCAAATGACGAACTCCAGCATGTTAGTAGTATTGCTGAAATAGTAATAATATGTTTAATTATTTTCGTCATGAGCTTACCAGGTTCGCATTATTCTTACAAAAATTAAATTTTCGTTTGGTATTAGATTTACTGGCCCTGAATTAGTTTGCCCGTTTACAAATACTTCAATATAATCGTTAGTATTTAATTCAACAAGGAATGAGCTGCTAACATGTGTTGACATATCATCAAACTTGCTGTAAGTAAACGAATAGGATGCGCTACCATCAATAAAGGTTGTTCCGTTCTTTTTTAAACGTGACCTTAGAGTTTTTCGTTGGTTATCAATATTTTCTACGCTAAACATATAGTTTATTTCGTATAAACCATCATGTAGAACTATAATGCGACTTGAATTAGTTGTGTTTGAATGTGAAAATGCAGCTATGTCTTTAAACAGTTCTACATCCCAAGGAATTACAATAGGAGTTACCAAATTGTTTAAATCGAGGCTATTGTTTGATGATAATTGAATAAATTCTTCAACAGCAGTACTTGCGCTAACTGTGATTGTAGCTTTATTATTTCCCTCATCTACCACCGTAACAGCACCTTCAAAATTCATGGTATTTATTCCAGATGCAATTAATACATCATCTTCTTGAACATCGAGTGGTAGAGCTTCGCTCCATGATCCATTTCCGGATGCATCAGAAATTAGTACTTTATTTTCACCAGCTCCGGTTGTCATAGTAAACCCAGCGGTTGTAATATTATTAACTCCTGTTATATTACCAGCATCATCAAGTATAACTGATGAGTTTTGGATTATGTTTCCACTTGTTCCATCAAATCGTGCAATGGCATTGTCGGTTGATGAGGAAGGGCCTTGTACTTCTCCAGATTCTTGCGGCTTGAGCATTTTCCAGTTTGTGCCAGTCCAAAAATAGAATCCATGTTCTTGGGAGCTTCCTGAATTGTAAATGAGTAATCCAGTGGCTGGTGAGGTTACTGGGCTTGAGCTTGATAAATTACTGGTTAAGCTTACTCTGGGTATTAGCAGGCCTTTATCAGATGAAACAATGTCCAATACAGATGATCCATCAGGAGTGTCGGTTTGAATACCAATCTGCGCAAGCGCACAATTTGAGTAAACAAATATTAGAATGCTTAATGACAATAATTTTATGGCTGACCTGTACGGTTTTGACCAGTTTGTTGATGATTGTAATTTTATTTTTACCAGATATTTCATAATCAATATTTCCATTAATTTATAGTTCCCTGATTAGTCTTATGAAAAATACATTTTCGTAAGGTATGAGGTTAACAGGACCTGAATTAGTTTGTCCGTTTGTAATAAGTTCAATATAGTCGTTTGAATTTAATTCGATTAAAAATGAGGAGCTTATATGGGAAACTACGTCATCAGCCATGTTATACGAAAATGAGTATGAGTTAACATAAGGAATGATATCAATTCCGTTTTTTTGTAATCGTGCTCTTACTGTTTTACGCATTATTGTGGTATTAATAATACTAAACATGAAATTTACCTCATATATGCCATCAATTAATACCTGTATGTGAGATGGGTTTGTTGTATTTGAATGTACAAACGATGAATGATCTTTATGTTGTTCAATATCCCAAGGAATTGCAACTGTGGATGTTAGGTTATTTAGATCTAGGGAATCGGTACTCGATAACTGGAGAACATCCTTAGTTACATTATTGTAATAGAACCTAACAGTGGCTTGAGTTTCCGTATCTTCAAAAACATTGTTTCCCCCTTCAAAATTTAGTGTGTTTGCATTTGTAGTTATGGCCAAATCATTTTGTTCAACATCAATTGGAGGAGCACTTTGCCATGATGCTACGCCTGTTGCATTTGATAATAATATTTTACCATCGAGTGGTGAAGTTGTTAGCTGAAATCCTGCAACTGTAAGATTATTTACAGAAGTTATATTCGAAAGGTCATCAATAATGACTTGGGAGTTTTGAATAATTTTACCAGTTGTTCCATCAAAACGAACAGCGGCATTATCAGTGGCAGATAGTGGACCAGTGATTTCCATACCTGATGGTGATTTTAATAATGACCAGTATGACCCTGTCCAAAAATAAAAGCCTTGTGTTTGATTTGACCCAATGTTAAATATTAGTAAGCCTTCCACTGGTGAAGAAACAGGTAAAGCATTGTTAAGGTCAGTAGTTAAAGCAACTCGGGGAATTAATAATCCTTTATTTGTTGATGTTAAATCAAGCTCCGCAGATTGTTCGGGATTCATATTTAAAGCCCCAATCTGGCATATTGCTACATTGCTGAGCAATAATAACAAGTATGTTATTAATACTTTCGAATGTTTCATAATTGCTTGCTGTTTTGTCAAAATATTGACAATAGCGAATTCACAAAAACAAAAAAAAATAATCAGGAATGCTTGCTTGTTCGCTCGAAAAAAGTGTTTTCAATTCTTCCTTCGGCTGTAAATGTAATACAATTTTTTTGATTAGAGAATAAATAGATTGGGAATAAGTATCCGTTCTGGAATATTATTAGCTAAAGGGACAAGCCAATTATTAGTAATAAATTATTTCTCGATATGTAATTACTGTGTTGTCATTTAAGTTATCAGAAAAGAAATTATCGTAAAGTTTTTTGGTTTCTTCACGCTTTGTCCAGTTTCTATATTGATCAAATTCGTATTCAAATTTTGATAACATGGCCATCCTGTTACTTTCAAAAAGTTTTATTTCACTTATATTACCATCAGTATTATATTTTATTTTCTTTCTCCACGATACATGTCCACTCGAATTATAGTATTTTATTTCTACTCTATTGTACTTGTAATCATACTTGTACATTAATTTATATGCAAGAGTACTATCTTCGGTATAATATTTTTCTTGTAGAGTATAGCCTTTAAAGTCATTAATGTAAAGTATACGAGTAAATAGTTTTTTGTAATAACTTTCAAATTCAATTTCAATTGATTGCCTTTGGTTATCATATGATTTTTGTACGTCTCTGTTGTACTTTGCTTCAATCTCAGTTGAATCTTTATTGCTTTTGTATGTAACTGTTAGGTAAGGACTTCCGTCAGCATTAAATTCCTCGCTACTAACAAGCACATTTTTTATTGTGTAATTATGAGTTGTAAAAGTGAATAATTCTCCGCTTTTGTACTCGGATGATTTTTGTTTGAAGCCTTCTATGTTATAATCAATTTCCTTGTCAGAGATATTTGTTTTTTTTCCAATGTTAACACCGTGTTTTGGTATAGTAAAAGATTTTACTCTGATATTTTTAATGCTTCCTGAAAATTTATTTTTATCAAGATCCGTTTGTTGGCAAAATACAAATGACCAACTAAGTACTAATCCTAAAATAAAGATAGTAATGATTGAGGTTTTCATTTGCTTGTTTCTAAAGGTAATTACTGACACAAAATTAATAATAATCTCTGAAGTCCTTTTTCTTGTTAAGTTTTAAATCTTGTAATATTGATGCTTTTACATTTATCGAGAAGTTCCAACTTTTTCTTGGGCCAAGCGGAATCCAGCTAAACCGCATCTCCCAGCAATGTAGATCACGATAAATATTAACAGATGTGTAGGATAATTTACTTTGTGTAAAATCCCATCCTGAGTTGAAAGTAAATTTCCATTTAGGAGTAATATTCACTTGTCCGGAAAATGATAATGTTTGAACGATTGTTTCTTCAGGAACCTTAATAAAATTAATGTATGTTAACCTATTAGTGTAGGTGAAATTATAATTAAAACTTAGTGACCAGGGGATATTCCAATCCACAAAATCTTCGCGGTTACTATTTATATCATTCAAGGCATCATC
>JASFZK010000057.1:0-68280 GCA_045267845.1 Bacteroidota bacterium
ACCATCCAATACTACAGTCACATCACCCATTGGCAACATACCATCCGTGGTCCAGATGAAAATATCATAAAGTGCAGGTACCATCACAGCAAAGTCAGAGGCATTCTGATCAACTACTGTTACCGATCCATTAACTGTTATATATCCAGCTTTTGATGCTGTGTAAGGATATATTCCTGGAGCTTTTCCCACAAAAACTGCTTCGCCTCCCATGGGGCCACCGGTAGTAACAATTGTTTCTCCATCCAATACTACAGTCACATCACCCATTGGCAACATACCATCTGTGGTCCAGATGAAAATATCATAAAGTGCAGGTACCATTACAGCAAAGTCTGACGCATTCTGATCAACTACTGTTACCGATCCATTAACTGTTATATATCCAGCTTTTGATGCTGTGTAAGGATATACTCCTGGAGCTTTTCCTATAAAAACTGCTTCGCCTCCCATGGGGCCACCGGTAGTAACAATTGTTTCACCATCAAGCACAACAGTCACATCACCAACTGGCATTCCATTTTCGGTGGTCCAGATGAATATGTCATATGTCTGAGCAACTGCTACCGAAGACATGGTCATAAATAACGTCATAAAAGATATAATGACGATTGAAAGTAAATTTGATTTTGATTTCATAATAAATATTTTTATTTGACATAAATGTTCAATATTTTTTGAACAGTGCAAAGGAGTTAACAATGCATTACACGACCAAATAAAAGGACTTTACAATAGTTTTACAGGGATTAGGTTGGGTGCTATTTTATTACTACAATAAAAGATAACTGCCTATTTTGGTGGTAGTTTATCTAAAAACAAACCGTATACAATATTGATATATTTGTAGGTATTTAGGTTAGGAAAATGAAATACTGCTTAAAAGACTTCCTTTTTTTACTTCTATTTTAACTCTTCTTCCCATAACCAAAGCTCTATTATCATCAATATGCCCAGCTGGGAAATTAAAATAAACAGGATAATCAAATTCACATACAGTATCAAGTATAATTTCTTCAGCAGTTTTTCCAAATGGGATAATATTATCATTCATTTGGGTCATGCCACCAACTATTAATCCTGCAAGATTAGATAGTTTTCCTGCTCTTTTTAAACCTATCATCACACGATCGATATGATAGAGATATTCGTCAAGGTCTTCCAAGAAAAGAATTTTTCCATCAGTTTCAGGAAAGGAGATACTGCCTAACAAACTATAAAGTACCGACAAATTACCTCCTACCAACTCAGCATATGCTATTCCATTTCTGTTTAAAGAATGTGTTTCAATTTCATAGCTTGGGTATTTTCCAAAAAGAACATCGAACAATGAATCTAATACCTGTTTCGTATTATCTTTAAAATTAATTGGCATTGAGGCATGTAAGGTTTGAATGCCAAAATTTGTAACTACATGATTATGGAAAACAGTTATGTCGCTATAACCAACAAGCCATTTTGGGTTAGATACAAAATTACTAAAGTCAATCTTGTCAATTATTCGGACACTACCATATCCTCCACGGGCAAAAAACACAGCCTTAACAGCTTCATCGTCAAGCATCTTTTGTAATTCAGCCGCCCTTACATCATCACTCCCGGCAAATTGATTATCTACATCAAAAAGATTTTCAGAATACACAACATCTAGTCCATAACCCCTAATTATTTTAAAGGAAGATTCTAACTCCTCTTTACTAATTTTGCGTGCTGATGCAACAATTGCAATCTTATCACCCTTTTTAAGGAATACAGGACTTATCATTTTGAACATATTAATTAACTTTGCCGAAAATAGTGATTTTTTTAATTGATTTTAAGAGTAGAGCTAAGCGGAATATGAATATAAGGTATAAGGGGAATATAGGTTTATGGAAATAGGCAGTAAAGATAATTTTTTATAAAAAATATATGTCTAAAAAAATATTGCTTTTTCTACTAAACCCATATTCCCAATATTTCCCATACTCCATCAAACAGATCAATAACAAACTAATTATACAACAACTAAAATGACAGATTTCAAAAGATACACCATAACATCGGCACTTCCATATGCCAATGGTCCAATTCATATAGGTCACCTTGCTGGGGTTTACGTACCTGCTGATATTTATGCCCGATATTTAAGGATGAATAATAAGGATGTACTTTTTATTGGTGGCTCTGACGAACATGGGGTTCCAATTACTATAAAGGCCCGGCAGTTAGGTGTTACACCCCAGGATATAGTTGATAAATATCATGGTATTATTAAAAAGTCGTTTGAAGATTTTGGAATTTCTTTTGATGTTTATTCACGTACATCTGCACCAATCCACCATAGCACTGCCTCTGATTTTTTTACTAAACTTTATGAAAATGATAAGTTTATTGAAAAAACCAATATGCAATACTACGACACAGAAAACAAACAGTTTTTAGCCGATAGATATATTACCGGAACCTGTCCTCACTGCGGTTATGAAAAAGCATATGGTGATCAATGCGAAAGCTGTGGAACATCACTAAGTCCACTTGAATTAAAGAATCCAAAATCTGCATTAAGCGGAAATGTTCCTGTATTAAAAGAAACAAAACATTGGTACTTACCTCTTGATCAATATGAAGGCTGGCTTGATGAGTGGATTATTAAAGGTCATAAGGATGACTGGAAACCAAATGTTTACGGACAGGTTAAAGCATGGGTGGACCAAGGTTTACGTCCTCGTGCAGTAACTCGCGATTTAAATTGGGGCGTTGAAGTTCCCCTAAAAGATGCTGAAGGAAAAGTGTTGTACGTATGGTTTGATGCACCAATTGGATATATTTCGGCTGCCAAAGAGTGGAGTGAAAAAACTGGTAACGATTGGCAACCATACTGGAAAGATAAAGATACTAAACTTCTTCATTTTATTGGTAAAGACAATATCGTTTTTCATTGTATAATTTTCCCTGCCATGCTTAAAGCAGAAGGTAGTTTTATCCTTCCTGAAAATGTACCTGCAAATGAATTCCTCAATCTTGAAAACGATAAAATATCAACTTCACGCAATTGGGCAGTATGGTTACATGAATACCTTGAGGAATTCCCTGATAAACAGGATGTATTACGATATGTGCTAACAGCAAATGCCCCCGAAACAAAAGATAACGATTTTACTTGGAAAGATTTCCAGGCAAGAAACAATAATGAACTACTTGCAATTTTTGGGAATTTTGTAAATCGCACACTGGTGCTAACCCAAAAGTATTTTGATGGAATAGTTCCTGAGTTAGGTGAACTTAATGATGAGTCTAAAAAAACTCTAGAAGAACTTGCAAAATATCCAGATATTATTGCCAGCAGTATCGAAAGATATAGGTTTAGAGAGGCACTTAGTGAATTAATGAATCTGGCTCGACTTGGCAATAAATATCTTACAGATATGGAGCCATGGAAAATCTTCAAAACAGATCTTGAAAAAGTAAAGCAGGTGCTTAATGTTTCGTTACAAATTGTGGCTAACTTATCAGTGTTATCAGAGCCGTTTCTTCCATTTACATCTGCCAAGTTGCAGAAAATGATTAATATTAATGAATTAAAATGGGAAGATGGCGGAAGAGCTGACTTGCTTAAACCGGGGCAAGAACTTAACAAACCCGAGTTGCTATTTGAAAGAATTGAAGATAAAGAAATTGAAGCTCAGGTTCAAAAACTACTGGATACCAAAAAGAAAAATGAAGCAGATGTGCCTGCCAAACCATCAAAACCAACAATTGAGTTTGATGATTTCATGAAAATGGACATCAGAACAGGGACCATACTTGAAGCTGAAAAAGTACCAAAAACAAAAAAACTACTTAAAATACTGGTAGATACTGGCATCGATAAACGAACAGTGGTTTCGGGAATTGCGGAATATTATAAACCAGAAGACATCATTGGTAACAAAGTTAGTATTTTAGTAAATCTTGCTCCTCGAAAATTACGTGGCATCGAGTCGCAAGGAATGATATTGATGGCCGAGGATAAAGATGGTAAACTTTGTTTCGTTGAACCAACCGAAGAAGTAAGTAATGGCAGTGAAATTAAGTAGTATGTAATGAAGCTGGAAGTTAGAAGTCACGAATTGAAGTATAATCATAATGGTAGTGAAATTTAAATTTGAGAAATTAGTTATTTGGCATAAAGCAAAAAGAAGAAATTATTGTATAGAACAAGAATTTGAAACATACTATAATGAAGTATTTAACCTTATGAATATGATGATCGCATTTAAAAAAAGTGTAAAATGACAATCCAAACTTCCAACTTCCAACTTCTGACTTCTGACTTCTGACTTGTAGCTCCCAACCAAAAAAAAAAATATGAACAAAACTGATATTCAATCAAATCCAGCACTAACATTTGCCGCATATCTTATTATTATTAGCGTGGCCATGTATGCATCGTCTATTATTACCCCGATATTATTAGCTCTATTTATTAGCATTATATTAGCACAGCCTATAAAATGGCTCGAAAAAAAGAAAATCCCAAATGGTTGGGCAGTAACTATGGTGTTAACAGGTTCCTTTTTGCTCTTCTTTGGGATGGGTGAAATAATTGCTCAGTCGGTTGCACAGTTTACACAAGATGCACCACAATATGCTGACAAACTCTCAAATTTATCAACATCCATATTTAATACTTTACACGGATTTGGTTTCGATTTGTCAATCGACAATATAGAAAATACAGTTAACCCTGGCAAAGTAATGGGCTATGGAGCACTATTTTTAGGTGAGATTGGTAGCCTAATGGGGAATTTATTTTTAATAGTATTCGTGTTGATTTTTGTTTTATTGGAAATTAATAGTTTCTCAGTAAAGATGAACGCAATTATTGATACTTCAGATGGCGCTGTAAGCTATTTTTCAAGAATTGCTGATAGTATTCGTCAATATTTAGGACTCATGACAATAATTAGTCTGCTCACAGGAATACTTGTTTGGCTTGCGCTTGTCATTATTGGTGTTAAATATGCCATCCTGTGGGCATTTTTGGCGTTTCTATTAAATTTCATACCTAATATTGGGTCAATTGTAGCGGGTGTACCAGCCATATTATTTGCAGCTGTTCAATTGGGATTTGGTGGTGCCATGTGGACTTTGGGCACTTACCTTGCTATAAATATGGTAGTTGGTAACGTAATTCAACCATCAATTATGGGCAAAGGATTGGGTTTATCAACACTTATAGTTTTTATATCATTGATTTTTTGGGGATTCATTTTTGGTACAGTTGGTATGTTTCTGTCGGTACCACTTACAATGATTGTAAAAATTATACTGGAGCAAAAAGAAAGTACTAAATGGATTGCAATTATGTTGGGAACTGTTGATGAGGCTCAGTCTATTGTTGACGGGAATAAATCACGACTTGGCACAAGCTGAAAACATGTATGATATCAGAGTGAAAGAATTACAATATATAGTAAAAAATACAACTTTATTAAAGTTTCGAATATATTCTACGCAATCCCCCTTATAAATTCTTCCAAATCAGCTTCCACATCTAAAGCAAGTTTTTTCTTTAACCTGTAACGTGAGCTTTTAATAGAGTTTGGCGCCACGTTTAATACCGATGCCATTTCTTTACTATTCATATTTAGCTTTATTAGGGCACACAGTCGATGATCGTTGGTGGTAAGATCAGGATTTATTTCATTTAGCTTACTATAGAAATTACGGTTTACATCCTCAAAATAAAGTTTAAATACATCCCAGTCTTTTTGTGAACGTAGGCTTTTATTAATTTGCAAATTAATACGTTTAAAATCGGGCTTATCATCAATACTTGCCCTTTTTGATAGTGTTTTTAAATCTGATTGCATTTCGTGCAGCGTAGCATTTTTCTGCATCATGTGTAAGGCATGTGTGCTTAGTTGTTTCGATTTATAAAGAATTGATTGTTGTAATTCTTCTTCCTTCAATTTGCTTTTTTCAAGTTCCGCAGATGCAAGTTCTTTTTCTTTTTTGTATACAATTTCTTTTTGTCTTTGAATTTGCCCATCCTTTTTTCGCTTAACAATAATTAGCAAACCAATTATTGTAACCAAAACTAAAATCAAAATGATAACGATTATAAAAGTATTTTGCCTGTTTTTAAGAATTTTATTTTCAAGCACTTGACGTTCCTTATCTTTCATTAAAAGAATTATTTCCTGCTCCTTTTTTGATGTTTCAAACTCAGTTTGTAAACGATTAAACCTTTCGCTATTATCAACATTAAACAAACTATCGTGGAGATTTGTATAAAGTTTATGATAATGCAGTGACTGTTTGTAATTGCCAAGTTCTTCATAGATATTTGATAATAACAACTTATTATTTGTTAACAAGTCCATTTCGTCAGTTTCACTAATTATTATTTTAGCACGATTTGCATACTCAAGAGCATTATTCAAATCATTAGAATCGTAATATAACTTTGCTAAATTTTGGCAAGCTGTGGATGTATGTTGTTTGTTACCAAGTTTAGTACCAATTTTAAGGGCTTCAATAAGATAGTTTTCAGCTTTAATTACTTCACCTTTTCCAGCATAAAGAGTACTTAGATTAATTAAGGATGTTGCTATACCTATTCCAATATTTGATTTTCTACTTATTTCTAATGATCTGTTGTAGTTTTTAATTGCTCCACCAGTATCTCCCATCTGATTGTACGCCATACCAATATTGTTGTAGCATTTCCGAATGTTAAACGAATCTTTAAGGGGTATAAATAGTTCATTTGCATCTGCAAAGTAATCTATTGCTTCATCGTTTCTATTTGCAGATAAATAAACAATTCCTATATTAACGAGCGATTTGGCAATTTGCTTTGAAGTGGAATTAATTTCAACCTTCAACTTATAGGCTTCGGTAGCATAATATAATGCAGAATCGTACTGCCCTATATTATTAAGCGAAATCCCATAATTTGACATCATTGTAGCCTGATGTTTTTTACTGATATTTGGCTCTCCTTCATGTTGTTTCCAATATGGTGCAAATAAGTCAATACCTACCCTAAACTGCTTTGCCGATGTACCAAATTCTCCCATGCGCTGCAATGCGAGCCCTTTCATTGTGGAAGTCTTCATAATATTGAGGGTGTCATAGTTATGTATGTAACCTGCAAGTGCCTTACTATAGTATTTGTTAGCCGAATCATTTTGTTGTAACCTCACATAATTGTACGCTATTTGATAAGCAATATCAGCCGACTGTTCTAAATTTAGATTGTTTGAAATCAAGTAAGCTTCTTTATATGCACCTATGCTTTCGTTCCTGTTAACTATGGCATATGATTTTCCCAAATGCTTAAGAGTTGTTAGCCTTTCTTTGCCTTTTTGATTCTCCAAAACTATTTTGAGACTATCAATATTGGATGGAGAGCATATTGCTCTGTTTGGTATTATAAGAGCAATCAGGAAAACGAAAATTGTTCGGTAAATATTAATAGCTGTCTTTTTCATCTTTTGTCTTTATAAATGCATATATAGCTTTTTTTCACCTCATTCGGATTTGTAATCCACACCTACCCCCAACCCTCTAATAAATTCTTCCAAATCAGCTTCCACATCTAATCCAAGTTTTTTCTTTAATCTGTAACGTGAACTTTTTATGCTATTTGGCGCTACATTTAATACCGATGCCATTTCCTTGCTATTCATATTTAGTTTTATGAGTGCGCAAAGGCGGTGGTCGTTGGTAGTAAGTTCTGGATTAATTTCATTTAGCTTTTCATAAAAATTCTTGTTTACATCTTCAAAATAAAGTTTAAAAACATCCCAATCTTTGTGCGAACGCAGACTTTGATTAATTTGCATATTGATGCGTTTAAAATCAGATTTATCATCAATGCTGGCTTTTTTCGATAGTGTTTTTATGTCAGACTGCATTTCGTGCAACATGGTGTTTTTCTGCATCATATGCAAGGCATGGGTACTTAGTTGTTTTGATTTGTAAAGAATTGATTGTTGTAGTTCTTCTTCCTTGAGTTTACTTTTTTCAAGTTCTGCTGTAGCAAGTTCTTTTTCCTTTTTATGTACAATCTCCTTTTGACGTTGAATTTGTTTATCTTTTTTGCGTTTATGTAGTATGCCTATTAAAACCAATATAAACACAATTAGTATTCCACCAAAAACTATTTCCTGTGATTGTTTCTCTGATTTTTCGATTTCTTGCTGGTGCTCCAACTCCAATATTTGTTGTTCTTTTTTAGATGTTTCGTATTTAGTTTCCAGTTCAGCAATCTTTAATTGTACCTTTTCTCCAGTAGTACTATCAATATACTGCTTGTATGCTTTATAGTAATTAAAAGCATTTTTGTAATTATTTGTTTCTTCGTAAACTAGCGAGAGCCTGGAAAGTGAGGCTTGATAGATAATCCAGTAGTTTATTTTTTTTGATACAGATAAGGATTTTAGCAGATAGTATTCTGCTGAATCATAATTATATATTGCATAATATACGTCACCTAGAGAATAATCAACATGACAAACATGTTTTTCCATTTTTAGCAAATTAAATATACTTTTTGAATATCTAAAAGCTGATAATGCTTTATCAACGCTATCGCTCCTCATTAAAGCATTTCCAATGTTTATATATAAACTTGCTATCCTGCGTTTATCATTAAGTTTTTCTAGTATACTTTCTATTTCATAGTAAATCATTAGTGCCGAATCTTGTTTTCTTTGTCCGCTATATAAACCTGCAATATCAGTCATTACAAGCCTGTATAATTCGGTATGCTCTTTTTTTATGAGATATCTTTTGGCTTTATATAAATTACTTTTTTGTTTCAATTGGTTATCCTTGCCAATATATAAAGAGGCCATAACTCTGTATGCGTCAGCAATAAACATACTGTCGTTTATTTTCTCGAAAAAGTTCAACGATTTGATAGTATACTCCATTGCAAGGTTATAATCACCTTTTGCTCGGTATAGTACATATATGTCTTTATACAGTTTAGCCATTTTTATTGAATCGCCATTTTCCATATAAATTTCCATTGCCTTTTGGCAGTTTTCTATGCCTTCATCATGTTCACCTCTATAATTATTAACATCACTTATAAGCGAATATGCTTTTGCAAGTAATTGGTAATTATCTGTTTGTTTATTCAGTTTTATGGCCTTTTGAGCAAACAAGGTGGTACTGTCAAAATCATTAAGTTCAATATAGGCAGAAGCACAGTTTATGTATGCTTTTTGTATTTGAGCATTATTATTTTCGTCTGCTGAGAGACTAAGCATTTTAAGTGCAGCTTCAAGACTTTTATCACTGTTCGATTTTACGTATTCTTTACTTAATTTATCTAGCAATTCAATTTTTTTTATTCCCTTGGATGAATGTAATAAAGATTCCAGACTATCAATTTTACTTTCACTTTGAGTAAATCCATAGTTGGAAATACCAATTATTAATATGAAAACAATAAAAATAGGTTTATGAATGCGGTATGCATCAAATGAAAAACGTTTCATAATTAATAGGTTTTTGTCAAATATACTACTTACTAGATACATACCACTGTAAAAACTAATACATAAAAATGCATTTTTTGTCAAAATTTACTATATGTCTCATTTTCTGACATATAAAAGAATCAATATCCCCAAATGCCTACTATTTGCATACCATAAAAATGATCTGTGCATACCGTTTGCTGTCCTTAATTATTATGTACAACTAAAAATGCACTCTATGTTTGCAGAAAAATTAACAGCAAATGAACCAGTGCATAATAAATGTAGTTGAAAAGTCAGTCTTCATAGCATTCAATCAAATTGTTAAAAAGGGTCTAATTGAAGTTTGGATGATAAATGGAAAAGATATTCCTGTTTTTAGCAAAGACATCCTAAATACAAATTTTGAAAATTTGAAAGTAAATCTTGAAAAAGGTAAATACAGACTAGAAATTAAAATGGATGGACAGCAAATAACAAAAACAATAAATATAAATTAGAGAAAATGTATTACACATTAAAGATAAATCAAAGGTAGGAAATTTGGTTCTCAACGCTGACCCGCCGGGTTTTCATGCCTGCGGCAGGCAGGTTTCAACCCGTCGGGTCTTTGAGTTGACTGTCATATCAAAATGACAACTATATTTTTTGATTTACAAACCCTAATTAGAAAACACTTTTAAAATTATCATAAAATGAAAAAATCAGTATTAACATTAGTAGCAATAGCATTTTTAGCTATAAACAGCTTTGCACAAGTAGCAATAAACACAACTGGAGCTGAGCCAAGTGCATCTGCTATTCTCGACTTATCGAGTGATAGCAAAGGCTTGTTAATCCCACGTATGACAACTAACAACCGCACCAACAATGTTACAGCCGTTGCAGGCTTATTGGTTTTTGATACTGATACTGATAGCTTTTGGTATTATGATGGCACACAGTCAAGTTGGATTGAAGTTAAAGCTGGTAGTGCTTTGGATATTAACAGCCTTGCTGATGGAAAAACTGATGAAGAAAGTGTTTTTCTGGGTACAGAAGCAGGTAATAGCGATGATGGCGACAATTATAATGTAGGTGTTGGTATTCAGGCATTAAGAGGTAACACATCAGGTGAAAGGAATGTGGCAATAGGCAATGCAGCACTGAAAAAAAACACTGAAGGGTCTGATTTGGTTGCTGTTGGTGATTCAGCATTGTATAATAACTATGATAATTCAGCTTTTTATTCAAACAGGAATACAGCCTTGGGATCATCAGCCTTATTTAGTAACAGAAGAGGTAATAATAATACAGCTACAGGTTATCGATCACTTTATAGTAACAATTATGGGGACAACAATACTGCCAATGGTACTAGTGCACTTTATAAAAATAATCTAGGTGATTATAATACCGCAGTTGGTGCATCTTCTCTTTATTCAAATAGTGATGGTAATTATAATACAGCAGTAGGTTATATATCTCTTAAAAATAACGACGATGGTAATTATAATACAGCAGTAGGTATTCGTTCTCTTTATTATAATGAAGGAGGTAGTAATAATACTGCAATAGGGAGCGAAGCACTTTATAGAAATAAGGTATCGTATAATACTGCTAATGGGTATTATGCACTTCGTAACGATTCAACAGGGGGATATAATACTGCAATGGGTGCTTTATCCATGCAATATAACGGCAGTGGTAATTATAATACCGCCAACGGTTATCAATCACTACTGGATAATAAAACAGGCTCTTATAATACCGCCATAGGGGGACAAACTCTACAAAGCAATACAACAGCCAATTACAACACTGCAATTGGTTATTATTCTCTTAATGACGATACAAGTGGTGTCGCCAATACCGCCACGGGTGCTTATTCTCTTTCGTATAACACAAGTGGTGCGTATAATACTGCTTCAGGTTACTATGCATTACGTTATAATACAATAGGAAATAGCAATGTAGCAGTTGGACCAAAAGCACTTTATAAAAATACCGACCGTTCTTTCCTTGTTGCCATTGGTGATTCGGCATTGTATAATAATGGTAGTGGTGCCACCGGTACAACTGAGGCAGCAAAGAATACAGCAATTGGTTCAAAATCCTTATCTGCCAATACTACTGGCTACGAAAATACATCAGTGGGATATCAAAATTCAATTTCAAATACTACTGGAGTTCGAAATACTTCACTAGGTTCTTTAGCTTTTATAGATAATACCACTGGAAATTATAATACGGCAATTGGAACCTGGGCACTTGCAAACAATACAACTGCAGGTAATAATACTGCAATTGGGTACAGCTCATTGGTTTATAATACTACTGGTGCCACAAATACAGCCATGGGTGTGCAATCAGGCAGATATAACAGTACCGGTAATAATAATGTAAGTTTTGGTGGTAATGCGATGGAATATAATTCAACTGGTAGTAATAATACAGTATTAGGAAAAGCTGCCGGACAAGGAACTTTTGGAAATGGAACTTACAATGGGTGTGTGTTAATTGGTTACGAAGCCGGAAAAGACAACATTACAGATAATCTACTTTTTATTTCAAATTCTTCAACCTCAACCCCACTTATTGGTGGTGATTTTACAGCAAATAGGGTTGACATAAATGGAACAATAAAAATTACAGGTGGCTCTGCTGGAAATGGTAAAGTACTTACATCGGATGCCGATGGTCTTGCATCATGGGAAACACCTACTGTTTATGCTTCTAGCATCAGTGGTCTAAGTGATGCAAAAACTCCTTGGGGTGATAATCTATATTTAGGTGAAAATGCAGGGGAGAATGATGCAGCAGGTGCGCATTTTAACACCGTAGTTGGAATCGAAGCTTTGAATAATATTTCACATGGAGGTTATAATACCGCTATAGGGTATCAAGCAGGAGGAAGTTATAGTGATTATAATAATTGTGTATATATAGGTTATAAAGCAGGTTTCTTTAATACATTGGATGATAAACTATTTATTGACAATAGTTCAACATCAGCCCCCCTTATAGGTGGCGATTTTGATGCTAATCGCGTTGATATTAATGGTACAATAAAAATCACAGGAGGCTTGGCAGGAAGTGGCAAAGTACTCACCTCTGATGCTGATGGTCTTGCATCATGGGAAACACCTGCAACTTATGCTTCTGATATTAATGGGCTAAGTGATGCCACAAACGACGGATCAAAATTATTTATGGGAACCAGTGCTGGTTTAAACAATACAGGCGGGTGGAATATTGGTGTTGGTTTTGAAGCATTAAAACTTAATACATCAGGTACGCACAATTCAGCATTTGGGTATAAATCCTTAGATGTTAATACAAGTGGACTGTATAACTCTGGTTTTGGATTAGGGAGTCTAGGCGCCAATACAACTGGTGATGGAAATACAGCCGTTGGCTACCAATCTCTTGATGGCAATACCACAGGAAATTATAATACCGCGTTTGGTTATAATGCATTCTCAACGGGAATATATTCCAACTCAACTGCAATTGGTTACAATGCTTCAATAAATGGTAACAACCAAATTCACCTTGGTAATACAAGTATTACCGAAATTAAAGGTCAGGTTACGTTTACTACATATTCAGATGGAAGAATTAAAGAAAACATAAAAGAAGACGTTAAAGGCTTAGAATTTATAACAAAACTACGCCCTGTTACCTACAATATTAATCTCGATATAGAGAACCAACTGCTTGGCATTACCGATGAAGTAAACCTACCTAACAAGTATGATATTGAAAAAATACAACGCAGTGGTTTTATAGCTCAAGAAGTTGAATTGGCAGCCGATGAGGTCAACTACAACTTCAGTGGAGTTCAAAAGCCTAAGCACGAAAAAGATCTTTACGGACTTTCTTATGCTGAATTTGTTGTGCCTTTGGTAAAATCGGTTCAGGAATTAAACGAAAAACTCGAAAAAGAAAATGCAGAATTAAAGGCTCGTTTGGACAGGTTGGAACAACTATTAAGCGAAAAATAATTTACTAGAGCCAATTTATTTGTCATTCTGAAAAATAAGGGATAAATACCACAAAACACTTTGTACCTGCCAATTATTAATTCAAAATTGCCAACTGATAAAACAAAACCATGTATTTTTGCAGAACTGTTAACTTAGTTAGCTAGATAAGTTAATATCTCAAAAAAGTAATTTTTAATTTACCCCAGTTATTAATAAGCATATTTGTGAATAAAAAAGTCATTTTTGAAAATGTAGGCCTCTTAAAATATAATGAGGCTTTGGAATATCAGGAAAGCTTATTTAATGAAATATTCAGCACCAAAGAAAAAAACAAAGGTGCTGGGGTAAAGCACCAAACATCAAATTATTTATTGCTATGCGAACATCCACATGTATATACCATTGGCAAGAGTGGTAATGAAGCTAATCTGCTAATTAGTGATGAATTTTTAACTAGTAAAGGAGCTTCTGTGCATCGAGTAAATCGAGGCGGTGATATAACTTATCACGGGCCTGGGCAGCTTGTTGGCTACCCAATATTAGACCTTGATAATTTTAAAGTTTCCATTAAGGATTATATTTATGGGCTGGAAGAAGCAATAATAAATGTTCTACACAAATACAATATAATTGCATCACGAATGAATGGTGCTACAGGAGTTTGGCTCGATGCTGGTAATCCTAAAAAAGAAAGAAAAATTTGTGCTTTTGGCATTCGTGCAAGTAGATTAGTAACCATGCATGGGTTTGCCTTAAACGTAAACACAAACCTTGAGTATTTTGGTTACATAGTACCATGTGGGCTTGTGGGCAAAGGTGTAACTTCAATGCAAAAGGAGCTTGGTGGAGTTATTGATGTATCAGATGTTCAGAATCTTATAAAAGAGGAATTGCACAGTATTTTAAAAATGGAATTTATCTAACTGTTTATTAAATCAATTGTGTAACTTATCAGATAATTTCGGATATTTGCCACTTAAATTATTTAATCATAAAAAAGAAACTATAATGGAATCACATAACGAAAAAGTTTGCTTATTCTGCAAACGTGGCGAACAAGAAGTTCCCTTAGTTGGCCTTGATTTTAAAGGTGCTAGCTATTGGATTTGCCCACAACACATCCCTGTACTAATACATGATCCAACAAAACTTGAGGGCATGCTACCAGGTGCTGAAAATTTACAAGCTGGATAATAGTATTTTTGAATAAATTTATAGATGCGTAAACGATTGAATAAAGTTCAATTATTTACGCATTTTTTTTGTTTCAGATACTTTTATTTTAAAGCCACTTATACTTTGTAATATGCTATTTACTGCATATATGTATAAAATTTGAATATGTGTTTTTTATTATAATTGTATCCTGTAAATGCAAAAAATTCAGCATATTAACAAAATACAAGATACGCTATTTAAAGCCAAAATATTACTACATTTGCGCTTAATAAAAGTAATCCATAAAAAAACCAAATAAAATGGAAAAAATAACAGTAATTGGAGCAGGAAATGTAGGTGCAACTGTAGCAAATGTACTTGCTCACAAAGACATAGTAAAAGAAGTTGTTTTAATTGACATCAAAGAAGGTGTAGCAGAAGGTAAAGCATTAGATATGTGGCAAACTGCCCCTATTAATGGTTTTAATACAATGGTAACAGGTGTTACTAACGACTATACAAAGACAGCCGGGTCAGGCATAATTGTTGTAACTTCGGGTATTCCTCGTAAGCCGGGTATGAGTCGTGATGACCTTATTTCTACAAATGCAGGTATCGTTAAATTTGTCGTTAAAGAAGCTTTAAAACATTCACCTGACGCAATTGTAATTATTGTTGCAAATCCTTTAGATGTAATGAGCTACGCTGCTTTTAAAACTGCTGGTATTGATTCTTCAAAAGTATTTGGAATGGCAGGTATATTAGATACTGCACGTTACAGAGCTTTTCTTGCAACTGAGTTAAACGTTTCTCCAAATGATATCCAGGCATTATTGATGGGTGGACATGGTGATACTATGGTTCCATTACCACGATATACAACTGTAGGAGGTATTCCTGTTACTGAACTTATTGATGCTGATAAGCTTGATGCAATTGTTAAACGCACCAAAGGTGGCGGTGGCGAATTAGTTAAATTAATGGGAACTTCTGCTTGGTATGCACCAGGTGCTGCTGCAGCTCAAATGTGTGAAGCCATTGTAAACGACCAAAACAGAGTATTCCCAGTTTGTGCATTACTTAATGGCGAATATGGACAAGAAGGTGTTTATTTGGGCGTTCCTGTAAAATTAGGAAAAAACGGTATTGAAGAGATCGTTAAGATTGAATTAAATGCTGACGAACAAGCTTTACTAGATGCATCATCAACAGCTGTAAAAGGTGTGATGAAAGTATTAGATGATATGAAACTTTTCTAGTATTATAAAATATTTAAAGTATTGCCTATTCATTAATGGTTGCGATTCTTGTTAGGCATGCGGCGCTCTCTTCGGGGGGCGCTTTTTTTGTTATAAGATAAGTTTTATTACCTTTATCGAACAAATAAATATTCCATAGGATGAAGAAGATTGTAATTTTATCAGGAGCCGGAATGAGTGCCGAAAGCGGAGTAAGTACCTTTAGGGATAGTAATGGTTTATGGCGTAATCATCGTATTGAAGAAGTTGCATCACCCATCGCATGGGAAAACAACCAACAATTGGTACTTGAATTTTATAATCTGCGAAGGAAACAACTTTTTGAAGTTGAGCCAAACCAAGGGCATAAGTGGTTAGTTAAACTTGAAGAAAAATATAATGTGCAAATAGTAACCCAAAATGTAGATGATTTACATGAGCGAGCTGGCTCGTCAAATGTATTGCACTTGCATGGAGAATTAAAAAAAGTTAGGAGTACTCGTGATCCTGAACTTGTTTACACCCTCGATCATTGGGAGTTAAAAAAGGGGGATAAATGTGAGTTAGGTTCTCAATTACGCCCACATATAGTTTGGTTTGGAGAAAGCGTGCCCATGATTGAAACAGCAATGTCAATAGTTAAGACTGCTGATATTTTAATAGTGATTGGCACATCAATGGTTGTTTATCCTGCTGCTAGTCTTATTAATTTTGTTGGTAATGATATACCAAAATATTATATAGACCCCAAAGCATTTCATGTTCAAGGTATTTCAAACCTAAAAATAATTCCCGAGAAAGCCGGAGTTGGTGTTCCAAAAATTGTTGAACAACTGTTAGAAGCTGTCTAAAATTCATCCATCAGCTTCTTAAAGAATGCTAAAAACTAACTATTTGCCAATTACAGCAAAATTAGATTACTTATTTCCCTTTTTTAGCAATGGGAAATTTCCTAAATATATGTGATATATTTCGAGGAAGATTTTTATCACGTTTTGCAAGGTTATCATCAACAGTTCCTACACCCATACCCTGCCATACAAGTTTTTTATTTTTTGTTTCAAAAATATCTACTATTAAAGTTCCCTGTACATAATTAACGCTGGTAATTGTAGTTCCGCCACCATAATAACCAGGACCCCATCCGTAGCCATAAGCCCAAGGTGAACCATAGTATCCCCAACCACCCCCATAGCCAGCATAACCACCGTAGTGATTTGTATATGCTTGATAATCCGTCTTGTTTTCAAGTGTAATAAAAGCAGAAACAATTAATTCACCTCCCTTTTCTACATATTCATATCCACGGCGTTCCATTTCGCTTTTAACAGCCGTCGTAATAATTTCAATATCATATTTATGTACAAGTTTATTATTTTGCTTATCCCAAGGATATAAGCTAAATGTTTTAAACTGTTTAAAATCAAGTGTTTTGTCCCAGTTATTTGTAACAGTTAACGAACTACACGAAACTAAGAAGACTAACACTATGGGGATTAGAAAATTTTTCATTTTAATATTTTTTTAGTAATAAGAATTTTACAAAAATAGCAGTAATACCAATTTAATTTCAAAATGACCGATATAAATTCAAAATATTTTTTTGTTTTACAATCTTCAAAATTTCAGCATAACCATAGCTATGGTTAAATTTTTAAGTGAAGTAAAATGGAAAAAGATAAAGAATTTATGGGGTGCTTTGATGTTAATTTGGTATAATGGTATGTTGTATTAAACAAACATTGAATTTATTTTATAAAAACCGTAAATTTGCCACTTAAATAAAAACCATATGATTAATAAACAAATAATTAAAATCTTCACATTCCTTTTTTTAATAGTGATAGTATTATCATGTAAAAAAGATGTTAACCAACCTGAAATAGATAATGCCCTTATTCATACGTACATATACGAACATGATTTGGATGGAACTTTCACGTCAAGTGGTTTGTATTATGTAATTAATGAGCCAGGGTTGGGTAGTCATCCAACTATTAATGATAAAGTTAATTGCTCATACAAAGGTTATACTTTAGATGGTGTTGTATTTGACCAGAACGATTATATAGAGTTTGGCCTTGACAGAGTTATTGTTGGATGGCAAGAAGGAATTCAATTGATTGGTAAGGGTGGAAAAATAAAACTCATTATACCATCAGGATTGGCATATGGATCAAGTGGTTCTGGTAGTATTGGTCCCAATAAAGTACTTGTATTTGATGTAACACTTAATGATATTGTGAAATAGAAAATACTGGTACTAAGTATTTTTCATTTTTAGAATTGCACACATTTAAAATTTTAGGCTATGACTCAAAAACATTCATTCATGTTGGAAAAAGCACGTAAATATTGTGCATATCAGGAACGCTCAATTTTTGATGTTAAGATGAAATTGATAAGCTGGAAAATAGATGAGCTAGTTATTTCAGAAATAATACTCCAACTTAAAAAAGAAGATTTTATAAATGAAGAACGGTATACATTAGCTTTTGCCACAGGTAAACTACGTAATAACCGTTGGGGAAGAAATAAGATTAGTTATGCTCTACATCAAAAACAAATACCTGATCTTACAATACAAATTGCGCTTAATTCGTTGGATCAAAAAGAATACATGAATGTACTAAAATCTGTATTATCGTCAAAAATAATTAATGATGATAATGAATATAGACGTAACAATAAACTAGTTAAGTATGCCCAACAAAAGGGGTTTCAGCCCGAATTAGTATGGAAAGTTATTAAGGGTGAATTGTGATGAAGTAATACTACAATGAGGTAATGATGCAATGTTTGAATGCTGAAATGAGACAATGCGAAAATGCTACAATGAAGCAGTGTAAAAACCTAGTAAAACAACTATAAAAAATCCAAAAATATGTTTACAACAGAAGGAAGAAAGAAACTCAAAGAGAGGCTAGAAGCTTTAAGGGGGTATCTTTGACGTTGACCAAAAGAAAATGGAGATTGAAGAAGAGGAAGAAAAAACTCAATCACCAAACTTTTGGGATAATCCTAAATCAGCAGAAATACATATAAAAAAAACCAAAGAAAAAAAACGCTGGGTTGTTTCGTACGACAAAGCTCATGAATCCTTTGAAGACCTAATTGTATTGGAAGAGTTTTTTGAAATGGAGGAAGCTACTCGTGAAGAACTAGACTCCCAGTTTGAAGCAACTGTGAACATAATTGCCGACCTCGAATTTTTACAAATGCTCAGTAATAAAGAGGATGCATTTGATGCGATACTTAAAATAAACCCTGGAGCTGGTGGAACCGAAAGTCAGGATTGGGCCGAAATGCTAATGCGAATGTATATACGTTATGGCGAACGTAACAATTTTAAAATAAAGGAACTTGATTATCAGGCTGGCGATGGAGCAGGAATAAAAACAGTTACATTACAATTTACTGGTGAGTTTGCCTTTGGTTATCTTAAAGGTGAAAATGGAGTACATCGATTGGTGCGTCTTTCGCCATTTGATTCAGCAAATCGTAGGCATACGTCATTTGCATCGGTGTATGTTTATCCGGTTGTTGACGATTCAATAGAAATTATAGTAAATCCTAGCGACATAAGTTGGGACACATTCCGATCTGGAGGTCCGGGAGGACAAAATGTTAACAAAGTAGAAACAGCTGTGCGATTGCGCCATGCACCATCAGAACTGGTAATTGAATGCCAAGAAACAAGATCGCAATTAAAAAATCGTGAAAAAGCAATGCAAATGTTAAAGTCGCAGCTTTACGAAATTGAGCTTCGAAAAAAGCAAGATGCTATAGCTAAAATTGAAGGTAACAAGAAAAAAATAGAATGGGGATCACAAATACGATCGTATGTTATGCACCCTTACAAACTTGTTAAAGATGTTCGAACAAATTACGAAACTTCGAATGTACAGAATGTTATGGATGGAGATTTGGATGCATTTATAAAGGCCTATCTGTTAGAATTTAGTGGCAATAGTTAGTGGTATATGAATGCGCTAATAACTTCGTTACGCTCGTATTTAAAACCAGTCATTTACAAAAGTGAACTCCTGATTTTAAATACTTCACAAGCCTCGTTCTTGACGCCTTCTTAAAACCCAATTCAAAAATGGTAAGTTTTCTTAAAAGCAATAGTTAGTAGCTAACTAATTTTATATTGTGTGTAAACTGTGCTAAAGTGGTGTATATTAATTCCCTTTTATTGATTTAGCTGTGCTTGCGAGGCAAGGATTGTAGTGGTAGCTTGTTGAAATAGCTGTTTTATTTTTGTTGGCAGGCGAATGCTGACGTAAGGAAGCACGCGTACTGCCTATAAAAATACAAGAGATATGAAACAACTACAAGCGGAAAGCCTGGTAACCTGCCGCAATATTTTAATGAAGGCAGGTTAGCCTCCTAAACAATATAAAATAGAAAAACCATAATTCCGGTGCCGAGTATAAAGCCCAAATATACCTGTAATGGTGTGTGTGCATTTAGCCTTAAACGGGCTGTGGCTATTATTCCAATTAGTAAAATAATGAGGATAAGTATTGTCATTAAATTATAATGAAAGCTTATTGCGAAGCCTAAAAAGGTGCCGAATAAACCTCCCCAAGCGGTTGTATGCAGACTTATTTTTGTGATGTAATTTATTATTAATGTTGTGAGTACCAGCATTGTAGCGCCAACCATAAATAACGACATTAACCCAGTAACCGATGATTGTTTAAGTAAATAATAGGTACCATAAAATGCCGCTGCAATAATTAGCATTGGAAGTACCCGCTCCTGCCGTGTGCGCATTTCGAGGCTTTGAATTTTACCAAATTTTAGTAGAATAAAAATTAGTATTGAAGGCAAAACAAAGGTGGTGAGAAAAACGAAAGCAACAATAATATAGCGAAACTCCTCATTAAGGACCAGGATTGAGTGGGTTTGTAAATTTATTAGTAGTAACAGTGCGTAAGTGGGCACCAAAAGTGGATGAAAAAGTGCTGATATTATTTTTGCTAATGTAATACTCATGAACCTAAGGTGAATTGTGGTTAGTGGTTTGCGTGTACAATTTAAAACTCATAGTACACACTATAGTTCCTTACGTAATCGTGCAACTGGTATTTTAAGTTGTTCGCGATATTTTGCAATGGTACGTCTCGCTATTGGATAACCTTTTTCTTTTAATTTAACGGTAAGATACTCGTCAGTAAAAGGTTTATCTTTATTTTCACTATCAATAATTTCGTTCAATATTGTTTTTATTTCACGAGTTGAAACAGTTTCTCCATCATCCTTTTGCATCGATTCGCTGAAAAAGCTTTTGATTAGTAAAGTGCCAAACGGAGTTTGAACATACTTACTATTTGCAACGCGTGAAATAGTTGAGATATCAAGATCTACTATATCGGCAATATCTTTAAGAATCATTGGCCTTAACTTGGTGTCGTCGCCAGTGAGTAAATATTCATACTGATAATCCATTATGGCTTTCATTGTTGAATACAATGTATTCTGACGTTGTTGTATTGCATCGATAAACCAACGTGCCGAATCGACCTTTTGCTTGACAAATGAAAATGCTTCACGCTGTTTTTTATTTCGCTTTTGTTTTCCGATGGTTCCCAGCATACTCGAAAACGAGTTACTTACCCTAAGATCGTGGCTATTCCATGAATTAAGCGATAACTCAAGCTTATCACCATCATTTGTTATTGTAAAATCGGGAATTATATAATGATTTGATTTTGTGGTTTCGCTTAGTGAGTTGCCAGGTTTCGGATTAAGTTTAAGTATTTCGCTAATGGCATCTTTAAGTTGTTCCTCATTAATTTCGGCTCTTTTCATTATCTTTTGATAATGCTTTTTAGTGAAATCGTTAAAATACCTGGTAATTATTTTTATGGCGAGCTGTACCTTATCAGATGGATATTCTAACATATTTCGATTTAGCTGAATTAGCAAACAATCCTTAAGGTCGGTTGCTCCAACTCCTGATGGGTCAAATTCCTGAATAATGTTTAATACTCTTACTACCTCATCCTTGTTAACATCAATATTTTGTGTAAAAGCCAAATCATCAACTATGGCATCAACCGATCGTTGTAAATACCCTGAGTCGTCGATATTACCAATAATATAACTACCAATATTTGAGTCCAGATCACTAAGATTACGCATGCTTAGCTGATTTTGAAGATTTTCGTGAAAACTAATTCCTGAAACAAAGGGGATTTCCCTTCGATCTTCATCAGATGTATAATTATTGGTTTTTAATTTATAAGAAGGAACATCATCCTCATTTATATAATCATTAAAGTCGAATTCATCATCTTTGGATTTGAAATCATCCAGCTCTGTATCAGTTGATTCGTTTTGATCTGCTACTTCATTTTCATCTGCATATAGATCCTCTTCATTATCATCTTGATCAACATTATCAACTTCCAATGCTGGGTTATCCTCAATTTCTTGTTTGATGCGCTGCTCCATGCCAACAGTGGGTATCTGCAATAACTTCATCAGCAATATTTGCTGTGGAGAAAGTTTTTGAAGTAATTTTTGCTGTAATCGTTGGCTCAGCATTTGTTAATGTTTCTATTTGAAAGTACACAAATTTAAAAACATTTTCATTATGGCACACTTTTAGTGAATCATTTTTTAATAAAGTTATTGTTACTAATCACAACAGCTTGGTAAGTTTTTGTTTCTTGCAAAGGTGCTAAGACGCAAAGTGCTGATTATTAATATTTTAAAATAAAAACGCATGCGCCAGTAAGTATTTGATTAACTGACTGTTATAATACCTTATCGAACTATTGTAATTAGTAAATTTAATAGATTATGTGTCATCACTTTAATAAAGTATATTTAGCTCTGTGTTAACTTTGTGTAATCCTTGGTGGTCCTTTGTGGTTAATTATTTACCACGAAGACACACAAAGTGCATCACAAAGGCTCACAAAGTTATAGATAATACAAGATTTTAGTAATTTGTGTTAATTACTAAATTGTTTTGAGCATGCTGATTATTAAAAAAATATCAACTAGAATTCTAAATTCATTGGAGTACGAGGAAAAGGAATTACGTCGCGAATATTACCCATACCTGTGATAAACAACATGAGGCGCTCAAAACCAAGTCCGAAACCTGCATGAGGCACAGTGCCAAACTTACGAGTTTCCAAGTACCACCACATCGATTCTTCGGGAATATCCATTTCCTTCATTCGTGTGTATAATTTATCGTAGTCTTCCTCACGCTGCGAGCCACCAATTATTTCACCAATTTGTGGAAAGAGTATATCCATTGCCCTTACGGTTTTTCCATCTTCATTTTGCTTCATATAAAAAGCCTTAATGGTTTTCGGATAATCGGTAAGAATAACAGGTTTTTTAAAATGCTTTTCCACAAGATAACGCTCGTGCTCCGATTGTAAATCGGCGCCCCAACCATCAATAACAAACTGAAACTTTTTCTTTTTGTTTGGTTTTGAGTTGCGTAGAATTTGGATTGCCTCGGTATAAGTTATTCGTACAAACGGCTCATCAAGCACAAACCTTAACTTTTCGAGAAGTTCCATGGAGCGTTCTTCTGCTTTTTTGCTCTTGTCTTCGTCAGTCAAACGCTTGCTTAAAAATGTAAGATCATCCATGCAGTTTTCAAGTGCATAGGCAATTACATATTTAAGCATATCTTCGGCCAGATTCATATCATCATCAATATCAGCAAAAGCTATTTCGGGTTCAATCATCCAAAACTCAGCTAAATGACGAGCTGTGTTTGAATTTTCGGCACGGAAAGTTGGTCCGAATGTATAAACCTTCGAAAGTGCAAGAGCTGCCAACTCAGCTTCGAGCTGACCAGATACTGTTAGGTTTGATGCTTTTCCAAAAAAGTCTTGCTTAAAATCAACTTCACCATCCTCAGTTTTAGGAATATTATTTAAATCTAAAGTAGTTACCTGAAACATTTCGCCAGCACCTTCGGCATCTGAGCCAGTTAGTATGGGCGAATGAATGTTATAAAAACCACGATCGTTGAAAAACTTATGAATGGCAAAAATCATATTATGCCTTAAACGAGCAATTGCAGCGAAAGTATTTGTACGATATCGCAAATGTGCTTTTTCGCGTAAAAATTCAAGCGAATGTTTTTTTGGCTGAAGCGGATATTCATCAGGGTTTGCTCCACCTAAAATTTCAACTTCTTTTGCATGAACCTCAACATTTTGACCACTACCTGCCGATTCAACCAATTCACCAACTATTGACAAAGCTGCACCGGTATGAATATTCTCGAGGATGGTTGCCGAGCTTTCATCAACATCAACCACCACTTGAATATTATTTAATGTCGATCCATCGTTAAGTGCAATAAATGCAACATTTTTACTTCCTCGCTTTGTTCGTACCCAACCTTGTACAACAACTTGGCTGCCATAATCTTTTGATTGGAGTAATGATTTAATCTCAGTTCTTTTCACTTGATATATTTTTAATCTGCAAAAAAACTAAATTTCAGCCATATAGAACTAAAATAATTGCAATTTATTAATTATTGTTGTTTTTAATCCGATAAAAAAAATATAATCATATGAATTATTGTTGCCCAACACTTGTTGCAAGTCTGATGAACAGGCATATGCATGATGATTTATGATATTTACAATCGGATTCATTTTATGTAACTATCTGCAAATCTTTGTGTTACGATTATTGCATAAGGTAGCACAAAGAAAATACTGATTATCGAGAAGGAAAATCAACAATCCATTTTGTTATACCCACTAATTTTATGAATAAACTTAACATCCACGAGGTAAACTTTTTCAGCTTCCTATTAATCAATTGTCTACTTTTGCAAACTTTTTTGAAAAGCAACAAAGTTAGAGTTAGAAACTATATATGGTTAAAAGAGTAATAAAAGAATTTAAATGGATTGATAAGACACAAGGAAGTGTAAAAGATGATATTCTTTCTGGTCTTACCGTTGCATTAGCACTTGTTCCCGAGGCTATTGCATTTGCATTTATCGTTGGTATTTCGCCAATTATTGGGCTATACGGCGCCTTTATGATGGCAACAATAACTGCATTAATTGGGGGCAGACCCGGTATGATATCTGGTGCAACCGGAGCCATGGCCGTGGTTATGGTTAATTTAGTAACCGACGCCAATCAATATGCTTCACAAATTGGTTACACAGGTCCCGAAATTGGTTTGCAATTTCTTTTTGTAACCTTATTGTTTACTGGGCTATTTCAAATACTGGCTGGAACCTTTAAACTTGGTAAATACGTACGGATGATTCCCCATCCGGTAATGATGGGATTTGTAAATGGTTTGGCCATTGTAATTTTGATTTCCCAACTGAGTATGTTTAAATCGGATGGTGAATGGCTTACAGGTAGTCGGTTATATTTAATGATTGGTTTAGTTGCACTTACAATGGGGTTAATGGTGCTCATTCCGAAAATTTCCAAAAAACTACCAGCCACTTTGATGGCCATTTTAATAGTTTCGGGCATTGTAATTTTTATGGGTATTGATACCGAAACCGTGAGAAGTTTTGTAGCTTCGGGTAGTGCAGATGGTAGTGGAAGTTTAGCAGCAGGCTTGCCAAGTTTTGCCATTCCAATTATACCCATGACGATGGAAAGTCTAAGAATAATATTACCTTATGCTTTCATTCTGGCAGCCATTGGCTTAATTGAATCATTAATGACCTTAAACCTAATTGATGAATTAACTGAGAACCACGGACATGGTAACAGAGAATGTGTTGCACAGGGAACAGCAAATATTGTGAATGGCTTTTTTGGCGGAATGGGTGGTTGCGCAATGATTGGGCAAAGTATAATTAATATAAAATCGGGCGGACGAGGCAGACTATCAGGAGTTGTTGCTGGTTTGAGTTTGCTTGTATTCATACTCTTCGCATCAAAATACATAGAAATGGTTCCTGTGGCTTCTTTGGTTGGCGTAATGTTTATGGTTGTAATTGGCACCTTTGCCTGGAGTACATTTAAAATAATCAATAAAATACCAATTACCGATGTAGTTGTAATTGCCGTAGTTACCATTGTGACTGTATTAGCCGATTTAGCAATTGCCGTGTTGGCAGGAATAATAATTTCAGCTCTGGTTTTTGCATGGCAAAATGCACTTAGAATTAGAGCTCGCAAAAGAGTTGACGAGTATGGCATTAAGCATTATGAAATATATGGTCCTCTATTTTTTGGTTCGACCAAATTATTTATGGAAAAATTTGATATAAAAGATGATCCCAAGGAAATAATTATCGACTTTCAAGAATCACGCATAATGGATCAATCGGCCATTGAGGCAATTAATAAAATAGCTGACAAATATTTGGCATTAGGGAAAACCATTCACTTAAGACACTTAAGTAACGATTGCCAAAAACTTATAACTAAAGCAAAAAAGATTTGTGATGTTAACGTACTGGAAGACCCAAACTATTTTATTGCCATCGACAACTACAATAAAGAAATAGGTAGTTGATAATCTGTAATTTGTTATTGTTTACCAGATTTCAAATTCAACTATATTTGCATTTTTTATTAACAAATCATAACTAATTAGCTGGTTATATAATCTAAGTGTTCGTTATCTGCCGTAGGTTTACGCAATATGCATAAAGCCAAACATATAGCTTTGTGATACGTTGCGGTAAAACTTAGTAAATGCGTATTTAACACCAGCTAAATAATTATAACAAATCCTCAAAATACCAATAACTATGTCTGACGATAAAAAAATAATATTCTCAATGGTTGGTGTGGGCAAAATTGTACCACCCAATAAACAAATCCTTAAAGATATATACCTGTCATTTTACTATGGTGCAAAAATTGGAATTATTGGGTTAAATGGTTCTGGTAAATCAACACTACTAAATATTATATCCGGTAAGGATAAATCATTCAATGGTGATGTTGTTTTTTCAAAAGGATATTCTGTTGGGATGCTTGAGCAGGAGCCCGATCTCGACAACAACAGCACCGTTCGCCAAGTTGTTGAAGAAGGAGTGCAAGAAATAGTTGACTTACTTAAAGAGTACGAAGATGTTAATTTAAAATTTGCCGAGCCAATGTCTGACGATGCCATGGACAAGCTAATTAAACGACAAGGTGAGCTAACAGATTTAATTGAACAGCACAATGGCTGGGAGCTTGATACCAAGCTCGAACGTGCCATGGATGCCCTACGTTGCCCCGAAGAAGATAAATCAATTGCCGTACTTTCGGGAGGTGAGCGCCGCAGGGTTGCACTTTGCCGTTTGCTACTAAAAGAGCCCGATGTGCTACTACTTGATGAGCCTACTAACCACCTCGATGCCGAATCGGTTGAATGGCTTGAGCAGCATCTTAAACAATACAAAGGAACAGTAATTGCAGTTACTCACGACCGTTACTTTTTAGATAATGTAGCTGGTTGGATACTTGAACTGGATAAAGGAAAAGGAATACCATGGAAAGGTAATTACACAGGATGGCTGGAGCAGAAAACCAAGCGTATGCAGATGGAAGAAAAAACTGCCAGCAAACGTCGCAAAACACTCGAACGTGAACTCGAATGGGTACGAATGGCACCAAAAGCACGCCATGCTAAATCAAAAGCACGATTAACCAATTACGAAAAACTATTAACAGAAGATACCAACGAAAGAGAAGAACGCTTAGAAATATTTATTCCCAACGGACCACGATTAGGTAGCAAAGTAATTGAAGCTAAAAATCTTACCAAAGGATATGATGAGAAACTTCTATTTGATGAACTAAACTTTAGCCTGCCTCCTGGCGGAATTGTTGGGGTTATTGGCCCAAATGGTGCTGGTAAAACAACTCTATTCCGTATGATTATGGGACTCGAAAAGGCTGATGACGGCCATTTTGAAGTTGGCGAAACAGTTAAGGTTGGCTATGTTGATCAGGCACATGAGGAAATTGATCCCGAAAAAAACGTTTGGGAAGTTATTACCGGCGGGCATGATAATATTCAGTTAGGCAATCGTAGCATGAACTCCAGGGCTTATGTGTCGCGGTTTAATTTCAATGGCACCGATCAGGGCAAAAAAGCTGGGGTTCTTTCTGGCGGTGAGCGCAACCGCATGCATTTGGCTATGACGCTCAGGCAAGAGGCTAATGTATTGCTGCTCGATGAGCCTACCAACGATATTGATGTAAATACGCTACGTGCGCTGGAGGAAGGACTTGAAAATTTTGCTGGCTGTGCTGTGGTAATTTCTCACGACCGCTGGTTCCTCGATCGTATTGCAACTCATATTCTTGCATTTGAGGGCAACTCGCAGGTTCACTTTTTCGAGGGCTCTTACTCTGATTATGAAGAGAATAGAAAAAAGCGCATGGGTGATACGGGTCCTAAAAGGATTAAATATAGGAAGCTCGGATAAGCAAATTTTTATATTTTTTTTGTGGGCGGTAATCCTGCCTACATTATATTTCGGCAGACGGGCTTTCCGCTTTTAGTTATTTTATGTCTGCTGTATTTTTGTAACATGTGCGGGTGCTTCCTCTGTCAGCATCCGCCAAGTAACAAAAAAATCATCAGCCATGGCAATAAGCTAACACTGCAATCCCTACCGCAGTGCACGTTTTAATAACCCTTATTACTATTTTGTTTTGTAGAGCTCTATACTTCTTACAATATCCATAATCAAACACGATGATGTTTGTTTACCATGTCGTTTTTTTATTTTTAGTAAATAAGCACCAAAACTCTGCCCAGTAAAAAAAGCAGCTACAAAAAACACATAAGTATACCATGCAAAACCTATCGAAACTAATATTCTTAAAGCTATGATAAACGGAACGGGTATGTGTACTGCAAGTATCCATTGCAACGAAAACTTACGAACATTGGCGCGCCAATATCCAAAAGGGATATTAAAAATAAATATAATTACGCTTGCTATAATAAGTTTTGTTATCATTATTAATTAAAGTGGCTAACGAATTTACAAAACTAACAAAATACACAAATGGCAAATTGGAATAATTTGTAATTTTGTCTCAAACTAATTTAGTAATGTCAAAAAAGCTACAAACAGAAGTTGATTGTTTTGAGGAATATAAAATGATTGCCATTGTAAGTCATTTAAAAGATTATACTCTTTGTTACCATATCAATCTCCGTTTTGATTTTGATTTTATTAAGTACGACGATATGGATGGTATAACACCACATGATGATGTAAGAAGATTTTCGTGGTACTATTACAAAGACGACATAAGCAGAACAGTTTTTTACTTAATGGGAAATAAATGTGAAAGTGGCTATTTATTGCAATCACAAAAAACTGTCGATTATTTCTTACTTATAAAAAACCCGGTAAGTGATGATCTGGTTAAATCAATAGCGACTAACATGCGACAAGTAACTAATATAAGTGCTGTTTTTGAAATAGATTTGCAGAAACAAAAAAATATTGATTCTCTGCTAGAAACAATCGAACTGCATGAATTAGAGGTTCTAAACAAATAGTATATTACCATAACGAAACAAAATCACAAAAAATTCGTTTAATAAAATTATGAAGTTGCCCAACAATATCCAACAATATTTACATTATTATGATGAGTTAGCACTCAAGGGTAAGTTCAAAATTATTGGTAAGAAAATTGGGTCTAAGATTCTTTTTTATGTACTTATAATGGTTATTCTAATAAGTGATAGCAAAATACCCATTAAAGTTCGCATTGTATTTATGGGGGCATTGGGATATTTAATACTCCCCACCGATTTGGTTGCCGATATATTACCCATAGTTGGCTTTACCGATGATATTGCATTTTTAACCTTTGCCATCAACAATGCTCGCGAATATATTACCCCAGAAGTAAAAGATAAGGCAAAAGCAAAATTAGAACAATGGATTGGTGCTGAAGCAGAGGAAGCTGAAATTGTAGACGACGAAGTTTATAACAACTATAAAGAAGATGTTTAATTTACATCGACGACTTAAACTGTTCCAAAAATCTCACATCATTTTCAAAAAATAATCGAAGATCATTTATTTGATATTTGAGCATTGTAATACGTTCGATGCCCATTCCAAAAGCGAAGCCGGTATACTTTTTACTATCTATTCCGCATGATTCCAACACATTAGGATCAACCATTCCACAACCTAATATTTCAACCCAGCCGCTGTATTTACAAATATTACATCCTTTGCCACCACATATATTACACGAAATATCCATTTCTGCCGAAGGTTCGGTAAATGGGAAATATGAAGGGCGGAATCGTGTTTTTGTGTTTTCGCCAAAAAGCTCTTTTGCAAAATAGTACAAGGTTTGTTTAAGATCAACAAACGAAACATCTGTGTCAACATATAAACCTTCAACCTGATGGAAAATGCAATGTGCACGTGCCGAAATGGCTTCGTTACGAAAAACACGCCCCGGTGAAATTGTACGAATTGGGGGGGCTGTGTTTTGCATAACCCTAACCTGTACCGATGATGTATGAGTACGAAGTGCAATATCAGGATCTTTTTCAATGAAAAAAGTATCCTGCATATCGCGGGCAGGGTGATCAGCAGGGAAATTCAATGCCGAAAAGTTATGAAAGTCGTCTTCAATCTCGGGTCCTTCGCTTACGGTAAATCCAATACGCGAAAAAATATCTATAATATCATTTCGAACAATCGACAATGGATGGCGTGTTCCCAAGGGAGCTGATGAAGGAAGGGTAAGATCGGGTTTAACGGTACTTTCAACTATATTCTCAAAACCTTCTTTCAATGAAACAATTTTTTCCTGAACAGATGTTTTTAATCCATTCATTAATTGTCCCATTTCTTTCCTTTGCTCGGGAGCAACATTTCTAAAATCGGCAAATAGAGCAGTAACTGCGCCTTTCTTGCTAAGATATTTGATTCTAAAAGCCTCCAACTGTTCAAGATTTTCAGCATTAAACGCCTTTACATCTTCTAACAGACCTTCTATTTTTTCTTTCATAATCAGTTGGATTATACTTATTTAAATTTGCTAAGATAATATAACTAGTATTGGTCCTTAAAGTCAGGGGTTAGTTTATAATGTTCGAATTCGAGGCTTGCGAAGTCTTTAAAACCAAAGAGCCCCGACAGTATCGTCGGGATGAGTGTTTTAAAGACAAGCATAACGAAGAAGTCGGACATTAGAGACAAACACTAATTAGTCTTCAATTTCAATAGTCATAGTAACTAGCTGTACAGGAACATCACCACGACCTGTTTGTACCTTTGCTATTT
The DNA here is from genome assembly GCA_045267845.1 of Bacteroidota bacterium. Classification (GTDB taxonomy): domain Bacteria; phylum Bacteroidota; class Bacteroidia; order Bacteroidales; family F082. The sequence goes on from JASFZK010000057.1 coordinate 31,088, forward strand.
GATCCACTACATCTATTCCCATAATTACCTCACCAAAAATAGTATAATCGCCATCTAAATGTGGAGTTCCATTTGGGTTTTGTACAATATAAAACTGACATCCTGATGATCTTTTCTCTGGGTTTGTGGGACCACCAATACGTGCTGCAGCAAGTACACCTTTTTTATGTGTATGATTTGGCAAAATTTCAGCAGGAACAGTATAACCAGGGTCAACAACACCAGATTTGTTATGGCCAGCCTGAATCATAAAATTATTAATTACCCTGTGAAACGGTGAACCATCATACCAACCTTCGTTTACAAGTTTAATAAAATTATCACGGTGTAAAGGGGTATCATTATATAGTTTTACGGTTATATCACCCATTGTGGTATGTATAACAGCAATAGTTTCAGGCTTTTCTGTTTGTGCAACTAGTTGGATACTTAAAATTAATCCTAGTATCAAAAGCAAATTTTTCATATTATTATCTTTTTTAAATGATTGGCAAAAATAATAAAATTGATGTTACTAAACAGTGTGTTTTATACAATTTGGTGATTAAATAAACCACTGACATATAGTATTATCTGTAACTTTGTGTGCCTTTGTGATGTACTTTGTGTGCCTTCGTGGTAAAAATTTAACCACAATGTACCACCAAGGATTACACAAAGTTAAAATACTATTTATTAAAGTACTGACATTTAATATATTAAGCATACTGATTAGTAACAAATTGATTGATGCAACTAATATTGAACAAATCACAATATTCAAAATAGGTTGGTTATTACGCTATAAAAACTCAACTTTATTAATTGATCCCTGATTATCCATTCATTTACAGTATCTTTGCCAACTTTTTAAAAATAAATATGACATTCAAAGAACTAAATATTATTGATCCCATACTTAAAGCTTTAAGTGCTGAGGGATATACTAATCCAACTCCAATACAGGAACAAGCTATTCCCATATTAATGCGCCATAAAGATTTACTTGGTTGCGCACAAACAGGTACTGGGAAAACTGCCGCTTTTGCAATTCCTATTCTTCAACATCTTTATCTCGACAAACAAAAAAATATTGGTAAGCGTAAGATAAAAGTATTAGTTGTTACGCCTACGAGAGAGCTTGCGCTACAAATTGGCGAAAGTTTTACAACCTACGGTAGATTTACCGGACTAAAAAACACTGTTATTTTTGGTGGAGTTAAACAGGGTGCTCAAACCGATTCATTACGACAAGGTGTTGATATTCTTGTGGCAACTCCAGGACGTTTACTCGATTTAATGAATCAAGGCTTTATATCATTAAAAAATATTGAATATTTTGTGCTAGACGAGGCTGACCATATGCTTGATATGGGTTTTATTCATGATATTCGTAAGATTATCACCAAGTTACCTGAAAAACGCCAATCTCTATTCTTTTCGGCAACCATGCCACATGCAATAATGTCGCTTTCGCGAAATATTCTAGGTAACCCCCAAAAGGTAACCATACAACCCGAGCAAACAACAGCTGAAAAAGTTGAACAATCGGTATATTTTGTTATCAAGAAGGATAAAACAAAGTTATTAATACATATCCTGCAAACAGAATCAGTAGGTTCTGTTTTGGTTTTTTCACGTACAAAACATGGCGCCAATAAAATTGTAAAATTATTGCTAAAAGCTGGAATATCTGCTGTTGCCATTCACGGGAATAAATCACAAGGAGCGCGTGTAAAAGCGCTGAATGATTTTAAAAGTGGTAATATTGATGTACTTGTTGCCACCGATATTGCCGCTCGCGGTATAGATGTTGAGGAGCTTTCGCATGTAATTAATTATGATTTACCAAATGTGCCTGAGACCTACGTTCACCGAATTGGAAGAACAGGCAGAGCAGGAGCAAGTGGCGTGGCAATATCATTTAGCGATGCCGAAGAAAGAGCATACTTACGTGATATTCAAAAATTAATTGGACAAACTGTTCCTGTTGTTACAGATCATCCTTTCGTAAGTGATGTTACAGAAGTTGAACCCAAAACAACAAAAAAGCCACAACGCTTCAAGCCACGATCAGCAAATAAAGGTAACGAAAACAGAAATAATTGGCGCAAGCGTCGTAATCCTGATTCAAAAAAGCGAAATTAAATGAAACTCCTCGCAGCAATCTGACGAGGTATCTCAATCAAATTTTGTTTTTACATCGCATCATGATGCCGGGAATAAAACCCATGAGATCCCGCGGTTATCGGTTGGGATCAGTGAGACTATGATTTAATTGGTATTACTTATTTTCTGGATAACCACCATAACCAAATAAAAAGGAATCCAGTTCCAAAAAACCCCATTATATTCACCCAATCAGGCAAATACCAATCACCAATCATAACATCTATTCCTGTAAATACCCGAGTTATATGTAGCAAAGCCACCAATCCAAAAATAGTCCCTGATATACGAAGTGCAATAATCTTTGAGTTCATAATCATAAGTATTGAGCCAACGATAAATAATAAATTGCAATACTCTTAACCTTGATTATATAATTGTTTTCAGTGTTAACCTCTTCGTCTTCCCAATTACTTCAAATAACAACATTCCTTTATTGTTTCCAAAATACTGACTAACATCAATTTGTGTTTTCCCTTTTTGAAGTTTTTCAGTATTAAAAGAAGCCAACTTTATCCCGGTAAGGTTGTAAACATTAATTTGGAATGATTGTGTTTTATCATTTTCGATAATGATGCTTTTTGATATTTTTGTGTTGATTAAACTAGCAGTAAAACTTTGATTTTTTACTTCAATTTCATTATTTCCAACATATAAATCACTTAAATCAACTTTGTATATTGAATTGCCATAAGTAGCTGCATATATCATATTTGTTAAAGGATTAATACGAAGGGCAACAACGGGGGTTTGTGGCATATTACCAGACATATTTTCCCAATTATCGCCACCATTATGTGTAAGATAAACCCCAGCATCAGTACCAACAATAATATTTTGATTGTTTAATGGGTTAATAACAATTGCGTTCACTGGGATTTCGGGTAAATCACCACTTATTTCTATCCAGCTTTCGCCTAAGTTTGTTGACATAAAAACATGTGGTAGAGGTTCATCCCACCTAAATCCTGAAATAGTAACATAAATTGTTTCTTCATCAATAGGGTCGAATGCTACACGAGTAATCCATCTATCAGGTAGTTCTTCTGAAATCAGATCCCACGATGAACCAGCATTTAACGAAATGTGAACATTACCATCAGCACTTCCCGCCAACACGTATTCTTCATTCAAATCCGAAACAGCAAGCGTTGTTAATGTGTTGAAATTACTACTACCACCATCTGTTAAATCAGCGCTTACGGCAACCCATCCACTACCATTATTAGTTGATTTCCACACTCGATGTGTTCCAAAATATACAACTTGATCATTTCCAGGGGTTAGTGCCAGCGGTGCCGACCAGTTTTTTCTGTCATTTTGCATACTGTAGGAAATGTAATCGTAATTTGGCCACGATGATTGTGCGTTATACGACCTATACAAATTACCCCACTGATACTCAGCATATGCAATATCGTTATTTTGTTGATTAATCGCACAGTACATACCATCGCCTCCCAAAACGGCTTCCCAGTTTAAGGTGTTTCCGCCTATTGTACGAATTGAATTATTATCCTGTGTTCCTCCCATCATAAAATCAGGGTTGGTATTACTAATATCAAAGGCATAAAATTGTGTAAGAGGCAAGTTGTTAATTTTTGTCCATGAACTACCATTGTTAGTACTCCAATAAAGTCCACCATCATTACCAAGGTAAACCCTATCCGATTCTTCATCAAAAAACATAGCGTGATGATCAACATGAACTGAGCTACCTATTTGATTCCAATAACTTCCACTGTTATCTGTTCGATACATAATTTGGCCAAGTGTGTATACCAACTCTTCGTCATTTGGGTCAACCCTAATTTGACCAAAATACCAGGCAAATGATGAGCCCATTCCATACAAATAGTTATTGTCGACTTGCTGCCAGCTATTACCATCATCAATGGTTTTAAATACATACATCTCTTGATTTGGCATATCATACATGGCATATAACACACTTGGGTTTGATTTTGAAATAGCAATTCCTATGCGCCCTTTGTCGATTGCTCCTGGTAACCCATTGGTAAGCTCAACCCAGTTATCACCACCATTGGTAGTTTTCCAAATACCTGATGATTGACCAAATGAATTACGATAAGTAAGTCCCCGTTTACGTTCCCAAAAAGCTGCGTAAAGAATATTTTCATCTGTTGGATGTTGCACAAGATCTATTGCAGCTGTGGAATCATTTACAAAAAGTACTTGCTCCCAATTTTCACCGCCATCAATTGTACGATAAATACCACGATTGGTGCTTGTGGAAAACAAGGTTCCGCAAGCTGCAGCAAATACTCTTTGTGAATTGGAATGGTCAACAATTATTCTTCCAATATAAGCTGATTGTTCCAACCCAGAGTATTGCCAGCTATCACCACCATCAAGTGATTTGTAAATACCACTACCTAAAAAACTATAACTTGAAGCATTTGCCTCTCCGGTTCCCACATACAGAATGTCCTGATTTTGAGGATCAATGGCAATGTCGCCAATGGATATTGTGGAAATGCCAGTAAACTTTTGTTCCCAACTAAGGCCTGTATTTTCTGTTTTTAGTATTCCTCCCGAAGCACCACCAATATAAATAATATTTGACTGACCAGCAGGCATTTCAATATCAGTAATTCTTCCGCCAATATTTGTTGGGCCAACAAAATCCCACTCAATTTCTCCATCTCTTGAAGAATGCATCTGGTTGGCTTTTTTCATCTCCTCTAGATAAACATCCTGTTTTATTTCATTGTATGGATACATGCGTTGCACAGCCATCCAATCACTTGGCCCTGCAACTGGTTCTTGTTTTTCAATTTTAACACTGTCTTTTTGTTGGAGACTAAATATTAGTATAATTACAAGAATAAGTGGAATAGTAAGATATAATTTTTTCATGGATCTTAAATCAAAGTTGTTTAATTATTGTCAAAAGTACAACTATGAGTTGAATGTATGCTATTTTATAATTTATAAGAATTCTTAATTGAAGTTATATCAGACAAACATTGAGCTGTTTAATGAATAATTAGCCTCATATTTTTCACTTAAAATGATATTAATTATTTAGGGATTATACATATTACAAATAAATATCAATTTTATTATAATTTAGCGACACATTTTTTATGGGATTGCTCATACCCGAAACCAAAACAAGCATCCTATACTTTAAGACTTAATGTTTTTATAAAAATTGATGAGATTACCTATGTTAGTATCTAGGCAAAATTGGAATTGTATCAGATATTAATATTTTAGTAGCTTTTGATTACAGTATTACATAATTTAAATTAATTATCATGAAAAAAATTACACTTTTAATTGCTTTAGTTTTCACCTTACAACTGGTAGTTTATTCTCAGTGTTTACCAGATGGAATTACTTTTAGTTCACAATCAGAAATAGATAACTTCCAAAACAACTACCCAGGTTGTACTGAGATTGAGGGTTCGGTTTTGATAAGCGGCACAGATATTACAAACCTTGATGGCTTAAGTAATCTCACTTCTATTGGTGACTATCTTGAAATTATAGATAATACATCTCTTACTAGTTTAAGTGGGTTAGGAAGTTTAACTTCCATAGAAAGTTATCTAAACATTACTAGTAATACTGCTCTAACTAGTCTGACAGGGCTTAACAATCTAACTGCAATAGATAGTAGCTTGATGCTCTACAGTAACATATCGTTAACAAGTTTAACGGGGTTGAATAATATAACTTCTGTAGGAGGTCATTTGGAGATAGTTGATCAGGATGCTCTTACAAATTTAGTAGGCCTTGAATCACTTACTACTGTAAATGGAGAATTTATAATTGCGCAAAATGATGCTTTAATAAATATTGAAGGGTTAAACTCTATAACATCAGTTGGTATGGATTTAGTTTTGTGGAGAAACCCTGTGTTATTAAGTTGTCAGGGTATTAGCCAACTGGTAACAGTTGGAGAAACTCTTTATTTTTATAAGAATACTAGTATGACAACTTTAATTGGATTTGAATCATTAACAAGTGTTGGGGTTAAAATGATATTTTATGAAAATACTGAGCTACTTGATATGGAAGGATTAAATAGCTTAACTTCAATAACTGGTGGGCTTGAGTTTACAAATAACAGTAAGCTTACAAACCTAACTGCATTAATATTTGTTACATCAATTGATGGCATGTTAATAATTAAGAATAATGAATTATTAACAAATCTGTCGGGGCTTAATAGTATTAATTTTAATACAATTGACAGCATTACTATTACAAATAACCAGGCATTATCAACATGCGAAATAGAAAGTGTATGTAACTACATATCTAGTCCTGATGCAATAGTTAATATTAGTAGTAATAGTTCAGGATGCAACAACGTAAACGATGTTGATTCAGCTTGTCAGCTTATTAATGTTCCGGAATTAGAGTTTGGTGATTTCTATTCTATTTACCCTATACCTGCGGATAACAAGCTACACATATTAACATATAATGATGCTAAAATTAATACTCTAATAATATATAATCAGTTTGGTCAAAGAGTTATTTATTCTAATTCCACAAACAAAACAATAGATATATCAGCACTTAAACCAGGGATATATATTATTGAAATATTAAACGGAAACACTAAACTGCGTGATAAACTAGTGGTTAAATAAGTCATATTTTTAACTCATCTAAGTGTAGTTTATATCTATATTTAGATGAGTTATAATATATATACCCACAATCAGTTTCTTCCTAAGCAATATTTGGCCTACTAGTGTAAGCTCAACAATAAGATGTACATTTGAAATATGCAGACTAAAACCCCAACATTAATTATTGATAGGCAAAAAGTACGTAACAATATTCTTAAGATGGTTGATAAAGCTAACTTGAGTAATGCTATTTTCCGTCCTCATTTCAAAACCCATCAATCAGTAGAAATAGGCGAACTTTTTAAAGAGCAGGGGGTAACCAAAATTACAGTTTCATCAGTTTCAATGGCTATTTATTTTGCAGATAATGGATGGAAAGATATTACAATTGCTTTTCCGGTAAACATAAATCAGATTGATGAAATAGTTGAACTTTCCAGAAGAGTTAAACTTAATGTTCTAGTGGAGTCAGCCTTTACTGCAAAGATATTGAGTAATTTAATTACTCATTCTTTGGGTATTTTTATTAAAATAGATACTGGTTATCACCGTACAGGATTATTACCCGAAGACCATGAAATTGAGAATATTATAAAAATTATTGACACAAATAATTACCTCATTTTTAAAGGATTTTTAAGTCATGCAGGTCATACATATGCTGCAAAAGGACGAAATGAGATTTTACATATAATGGAGGAAAGCAAGAGTATTCTTACCAACCTCAAACAAAAATATATCAATGAATATCCTGATATTATTATCTCATATGGCGACACACCTTCGTGTAGTATGACAGATAATTGCAATGGTTTTGATGAAATTCGTCCGGGTAATTTTGTTTTTTATGATGTAATGCAATATCATACTGGTTCGTGTCGTCTTGAAGATATTGCTGTGGCTGTGGCATGTCCAATTGTGGCAATTCATCCCAAAAGAAATGAGCTTGTAATTTACGGAGGTGCAATACACTTATCAAAGGAATTTATAGCTGCCGACAATGATTTTAAGCTTTTTGGTTACATTGTTAATTTTACCAAAACAGGTTGGAGTGATCCAACTCCCGGGGCTTATGTTTCATCTTTGTCGCAGGAGCATGGTATAGTTATAATGCCAGATAAATATTTGAATAATTTTAAAATTGGGGATACCATTGGAATACTACCTATCCATTCATGCTTAATGGCGAATTTATTAAAAGAGTTCTAATATTAATTACAATAAGATATTAGTTCTTTTTATCACCAATAATATACACCTTAAAAGTTTCGAAAACATAATAGACACAAGGTATCACCACAAGTGTTAATAATGTTGAACTCACCAGCCCTGCTGTAACAGCTATGGCCATTGGCGAACGTAATGATGCGCTTTCACCCATTCCGATTGTAAGTGGTAATAGCGCCAGAATGGTTGTAATACTCGTCATTATAATAGGTCGAATGCGATTTTCGCCAGCACTAATAATTGAATCTTTAATTGATTTCCCTTTTGCTCTAAACTGATTTATTGCATCTACCAAAATAATGGAATCGTTAACTGCAATACCAGCCAACATTATCATACCAATAAATGCCATAATACTTAATGGTTTCCCAAGAAGGTAAAATGCCCAAATTGCACCTACGCCTGCCAGAGGAATGGTAAGAAGAATTGTAAACGGATGAATTATTGACTCAAATTGTGAGGCCATTACCATGTAAACCAGTATAATTGATAACAACAATGCAAAGCTCAAGTTCGACATTGCCTCCTGACGTTTTTCTTCCTCACCAATTATATTTATTTCGTAATCAGCTGGATAATCAGCTCTCGATATTAACTCTTGTACTTGATTAATTACCACATCAAACGAAACCGACCTATCAATATCGGCAGTAATTTTGCCAATACGGTTTTGGTTACGGCGAATAAGCTGTTTTGGTGATTGCGACTCTTTAATGTCAGCAACCTCATACAGTGGAATTTCGCCGTCATTTGTTTTAAGCATTATGGAGCTGAACTCGTATTTTGTAATATTGGGCATACTAACGGTTATATCGTTCATCTCACCCTTGTTTTCATACTTTCCTGCATTTTTCCCCATCAACATATCCGAAAGCTGAGAACTGATATCAGCAGCACTTAAATTATTAATACCAGCTTTGTATCTATCAATAACAACGTTTATTTCAGGGGCACCTTCCTCAATACTTGTTTTGGGATTAATAACAAGTGGGAGCATGCTCAAACTATCTTTAATATTAAGTGAGATTCGATTAATTTCGTCAAGATTTTTTCCTTTTACCTCAATTACCAACGGAGCATTTTCGGTTCCCATTGTTGACATTAGTGCTGTTTCATCACGAACAATTGAAATTTCAGCATCAGGTATTCGGCCAAGCATTTCACCTGCCGCATTAATTATATCTTCTGACTGATTGTATGCTATTTCTGCAATTCTAACTTTAATACTTGCTGTGTTTTCGTTTTTAAAAACTGATTTACTATTTGTAGTAGTAACTTTTCCAATTGTTGAATATACCGATTCAATTTTATCACCAAAGGTAACTGTTAACATTGTTTCGATGGCCTCAACCGTACTTGAAGTTCGTTGGAGTTCTGTCCCTTCTTTAAGTTTTATATCAATACTAAATTCCGTGGCATTTCCCTTTGGCAGATATTCACTTCCCACGTATGGGAAAATTAGTACCGTCGACAATACAATTAATGCCGCTATGCCTATTACCACAAACCTATAATTTAGGATAACTGACAATGCATTTCCATACCAGCCCATGCGTACAGATTTTATTACCTTTTTTGTCTTTTTAGTGGAATAGGCAAAGTTAAAAAGCATCGGAATTACCAGTATTGCAACAAATAATGATGCAAGTAGCGAGAATGCAACAGTCCATGCTTGATCTTTAAACAATTCACCCGAGGCACCATGGAGGTAAACAATGGGTAAAAATACAACCACCGTGGTTAATGTTGATGCAACAATTGCTCCTCCAACTTCAGCGGTTCCATTAATTGCTGCTTCTTTAACGGTCATGCCAGATTCCATATTTCTAAAAATATTTTCAACAACAACAATCGCATTATCAACAAGCATGCCTGCGCCAAGTGCCAAACCGCCAAGTGTCATTATATTGAGAGTTAAACCATTAAAATACATCAGGTTAAAAGTTGCAATTATGGATATGGGAATTACAAAACTTATAATTGCGGTTACTTTTATTCGACGTAGGAAAATGTAAAGTATAAATACGGCCATTAAAGCACCAATGAGGGCGGTCTCTTCTACTTCTTTAATTGCTATATTTATAAACTGCCCTTGATTTTGAATAATATTAAACTCGTATCCGGGGAGTGCCCTTTTTATTGTTTCCAATGATAATAATAATTCATTACCAGCTAGTACAGTATTGTATCCGGTTTCTTTATAAATTGACAAACCAAGGCAACGTTTACCATTGAAACGAACAATGTTAGTCGGTTTCTTATTTGTTAAGCTAACCTTCGCAACATCTCTTAGAAATACCGGTATTTTTTCACTAATATTGTTATCTGTTGTTGAATTATTTTGGTTAGGATTCGATTGCTGATAGATAACCACAATATTATTTAATTCATCAATACTTTTCAACAATGAAACTCCTTTGATAATATATTTTTTACCCATTTCAACAATGGTTCCACCAGACACATTTCTGTTCATGTTTTGAATTTGCTGCACCAACTGGCTAGCAGTTAATCCATATGCATCAAGTAAATACTTGTTAGTTTCAATTAGCACTTCCTTTTCTTCACCACCGGTTATTACAACATCTGCAATTCCATCTAATCTAATAAGCTCATTACGTATATAGTTTTCACCCACCTGCCTTAATTCATCCATGTCGGTTATTTCGGGATTTAGCATCCCCACAACCATTATTGGTGTAGCATTTGGGTTATGCTGGCTAATGGTAAAGTCATCGATATCTGCATTTTGGCTATATGCTGTGAGAGCTTTTTGCAAATCTAAAAATGCTTCATCCATATCCTGCCCCCAGTCGTATTCAACAGTTACTTGTGCTGAGCCAACCATACAAATCGAACTTACTTGCTTTACCCCTTTTTGCCTGATACTTTGGGCTTCAATATTTTCGATATACTGTTTTTCAATTTCTTCGGGCGGTTTTTCGCCGGCGGTGATTTCAATAAATATTCGAGGTGCATTTAAATCGGGTAATAAGTCAACCCCAAGCCTGCTAAATGATATGTATCCCAATAGTATAATTGCAATTACCATCATGGAAACAGTTACAGGGTAGTTTACCGAAAATTGCGTGAGTTTTTTCATGAGATTTGGAGTTTATATTTCGTTATTTGTTGGCGACCTAACATTACTTCACCACCTTAACCTTAGACCTGTTTCTCAATGTTTCGAACCCTTTAGTAACAAGGTCTTCTTTTGGTTCAAGTCCCGAAATTACTTCAACATATTCTGGGTTTTCAAGCCCAAATGTTATGATTCGTTCCTGGGCCAGCCCTTTCTCAACAACAAATACAGTATTCCCTCTTTGTTTTGAGAGTATAATATTTTTTGGAATTACTATAATACTATCCTTAGAGGCCACAATAATCTCACCTTTTGCAAACATACCGGGACGAAGTAATAAAGCTTTGTTATTTATACTCACAACTGCTTTAAACGAACGAGATTGCGGATCAATGGCCGGTGATAACTGCGAAATGAAACCAGCAAGAGTATCATCAGGAATTGTATAATTCATTATTCGTACTTCCTGGCCAACATTAATAACATCAATATTTTTAACAGCAATATTTAACTCTAAAAGTAGGTTGCTATAATCCATTAGCACTACCATTGTTGCTCCGGCATCTATTTTTGTGCCCGAAGTATTATATGGCAACTCCACTATCCTACCCGAAAATGGAGCTGAGATTTTCATTTTTCGCAAACGTATTAAAGCATCTTCGTAAGAATATTTTGAATTGATATATTCAATTTCCGAGTTTTTCAATTCGCTTAATGTAACACCACCTTTTTTGTAAAGCGATTTTTGTTTATCAAATACTTGTTTTGATATTTCGAGGTGCAGTTCAAGTGATATGATTTTAATATTGTTTTCGTATTCAGCATCTTCAATTTGGATTATTTTGGTACCCTTTTTTACATAATCACCCAGTACAAAATGCTTACCTGTTTTTGGGTTTTTAAGCAAGATATAATTGCCACTTATCTCTGCTTTCAGGGTAACTTCCTTAACCGGGTTTACAGTTCCTGTGGTTGAAATGTATTCCTCAAGCGAGCTGGGTACAATTTCGGTAACCGAAACAGGAACCGAAATATCTTTACTCAAATCCTTGCTTTCGTCATCGCATGATGCAATAATAACTGTTATCAAAAGTAATAGTGCTATTCGTTTCATGTTGATAGGATTAATTTTTGTATGATATATTATCTTGAAGTTCTTGCGGGATGAAGGATTTGTCATTTTCAAAATCCCAAAGCGACTGAACTTTCATATTTATTATTTCTAATTTATAGTTGATAAGAGCATTTACATAGTCTGTTTTCTTTTCAGATAATTGATTTTGAAATCGCTGAAGATCAATGCTTGTTAAATCGCCATTTCTATATCTTTCGAGATTTATTTCATATGTAAGCTCAGCATTTTTTTGATTTTGTTGCGCAATTTTAATTTGGTTAACCAGATTTTGCAAGTTTCTATACGTTTTTCGGATATTTATTATTATATCATTTTTTTGATCTTCAAGATAAATTTCTTTGGATTGCATATCAATTTCTGCAGACTTAATTCTTGCCTTTCTTTGGCCCCAATCGAATAAAGGAATAGAAAAAGTAAGGCCAACTGAAGGACTGTTTGTTGGTTTATCATAAATATTACTGAATTGTTCGTTATTACCCATAACACCAACTGATAGACTAACATCTCCACGAAACTCATTTACAGCAGCGGTTTCGGTAAGGTTAAATTCGGCAAACTTAAGGTCTATTTTCCGTTGCGTTAATTCCAATCGTTGTGTTAATCCATTTTCTATGGCTTTTTCGGGGTTTACATAAACCAGTTTAAATTCGATATCCGATTCCACTCGAATATTTTCAAACAGCGACATTCCAATAATTAATTTAAACTGATCACGGGCATTATCCAAATCAACACGTGCATTATCGAGCCCTGATTCGCTTGTGGCATAATTTAACTCACCTTGTAATAACTCCTCTTTGGCTGATAATCCAGCATCAACTTTACCCCTAATTATTTCGAGACTAACTATTTGATTTGCAAATTCATCTTCAGCAATTTGAACAGACGTTTGTTTTTGATAAATGGAATAAAATGCCTGATTAACTTGATATTCCAAATTCAACATTTCAATGGCATAAGACATGGTTGCGGTTTCCAGATTTAACTTATTCCTATCTAAGTTAAGTTTTAACCGATTATAAGTAAAAAATGGTTGATCGTATTGAATATATAAATAGTTGTTAAATCCTTTATCTTTAAAAATATCATTACTTGTTTCTGAAAAATTATCCTGATAAGCAAAATTATTTCTTATGGTTAACATACCATCGGTAAATTTTATTGGTTGAGAAATTGCAAAACTTGCCGAAGCACCCTTATTTTCAGAAGTATACCATTGTGAAAACCTTTGATCGTAACTTTGCTCACGCGAAAAGCTAACAGGTGTAACATCTAAAAAAAACTGTGATTTCAATGAAGCTAATTGAGCTTTTAGCAGCTCACGGTTTTGCTCCATAACCAATCTCGATTTTTCAATTGCTGAACTGTTTTGCCCAGCTATTTCCATCGATTTATCTAGAGTTAATACAATAACTTCTCCGGATGCGGGAATCTGTGAAAACAAAAATCCATGATTTGTAATCAAACAGACTAGTATTATTAGTTTTATAATTTTCATGATATATGTATTATTCGATATCAAACTGCATTTTCAACTATCTTATTCATTTTCGATCCATTTAATAGCATCGGCGAACACCATTGCCCCTACTGACTTATTGCTCAACTCAACCTTAGCCGTAGATGGAGTAATAAAATATGTTCCAAGGTAATTCCATCCATTATCCAAATCGCTATCAGTTAAATTAATCTGTTCAAAGCCGCCCTCATGAAAAACCGTAAAATTATAATCGGCTTTTTTAGCATTCCGTCGTCTACCGATATTTATTTTTTCGATGTGGCAATATACGTCATAATATGCCCCATGCTTAATGGGAGCAATCCATGTGGCCGTACGTCCTTCATAATCACTACGAGTATATAGTGCTGAACGAACATATTTTCCATAAAACCCCGATCTTAGTATTTTTTCCCATTCTGTGGGAGGATTCCACCATCTAATTTTTGAAATACCATGACCAACATCCTTTTTACTATCAATTAGTTTTTTTAAGTAACTTTTTTTACTAACGTGATAATAGCTAAATAAACTATCCTCATTATCAACAACTATCTCGCCTTTTGTTAGTAGGTTATCAAATAGATCACAACTTTTTATATCATCAAAAACTGTAGTTTTTTTTGTTTCGTTAAACGATCCAAAATCATAAATTAAATTATTTGGGAGATTAAGTGAAATATGGGTATATATGTTCATTCTCTCGGGCTCGGTACCAAAAATAAATCCAACTTCCTTGGCCGAATTAGCTGGAATATGTATCTTCTTTGAAAAATCTGGAGGGTTATCGGTATTTCTTTTTTGATCATTAGGATCGTACAAATCAATATTTATGGTAATTATTCCATCAGTATCTTCGGGGTTTGCAACTTTAAATTTAATTTGATATTTGGTATTTTCATCCACTATAACTTTGTAAGTTTCAATGTCTTTTATTAAAAACCCAGGTAAGTTAGTGCCGTAATACCAGTCGTTTACATCATCAATTATTGATTCTTCAAACTTACCAACCATTGCCGAATCGATTGAAAGAAGTTTTATTTGTTTGTGTCTATTAGAAACAATCAGTTCATCTAGGAGTGAGTTAAACTCTTCATCTCCGTACCTAGCCCTAAGCACTGCAAATAAATATTCACCTTTTGTAAGAATTAGTTCTGATAAAGAAAATTTTTCATTATTATTATCAGGGTTAGGGGGTAAATTTGCAAAATCAGCCAGTGAGTTTTTTTTCAACTCTAGGTTCATTTTTTCGCTTTCGCTAAGATCGGTAAAATACCAGCGGTAAGAAGATATTGGGTTTGAATATCTTTCTTTTAAATATGCTTGAAGTGATAAATTAAGAGCTGGCCATTTTTTCGAATTCAATGATGTTATAAAAGTTATATAATTCGGAAAAATTGATAAAGTATTCCTGTCCATACCGTCAAACATATACCATTCGCTATGGGGAGCCATAAAATTACCCCTAGCGAAACGCTTGAAAATACGTGATTGTAGTTCCAATGGAGAAACTTCCTCTTTGTTCCTGTTCATTAGTTTTTCGGTACGATTAATACGTTTTTTAAAATCAGTTTCTTCTAGTACAACACCTTTTTCGGTATAGAAAATTATTTCGGGTTGCACCGCATCACTGGTCAGTGACCAAACATGCTTGTTAAGTGCAAATTGAATTGGGACTTCGGCTATAGAAAACCGTTTAAAGGGGTATGTAAAACCTAATTGTGTTTCGTATTCATTTTTTAATTCGCGAATTACACCTGGCAAACTGTCGTTGATATCAGTAAAATACTCTTTGTAATAATCATTTCCGGCAATTGTGAAAATTGTATAATCTATTGAGTCAACATTAACTGTGTAGTTAATGTAATCCCCTATTAACAAGCTTATTTGAGGTAGTGGCACATCAGTTGAAAACTGAAAAACACCAGGATCAGATGTTACCATTGCACCTTGCGAAATAGCATGTAATTTTTCATTGGTAGATATGCGAAGTGAGTAGTTTGTAAATTCAGGGTTATAACTCAGGGGATTATTTGATGAATACCCAACACCTGCAATGGGATACCACAAAGATTCGCGAGTAAGCAAAACAAAATCTTCTGTAAGATATGAATATCGTTTTTTTATCCTGAAAATCACAAACGAAAAATTATCTTTATATTCCTCTAAATCCTGATCTAAAAAACAAGTATTCTCATCAATTGTACCAATATAATTAATTGCCAGATGTTTTTTCTCGTTGTGTGTTATTGCCATGGGCATCACAATTTTAAGTAATTGCAACTCCCGGGTAAATAATACACTTGTATCATTAATTTCTACAGAAGTAACTTTAAGTGATGGATTAAGGCTAAATATGAGAGTGTCAATTGACTTTGAGTTATTGTTCCTAATGATCAAATTTGCTTTTACTTCAATTTCTTTGTCTGAATGAACTAGGTTTATACTACATGAATCAACACTTATTAGTGGATAGTTAAAATAATCGTTATTAAGTTTTATCAACTTCTGTTTAAAACTAATAACCTCTTTTTTATTATCAATGTATTTGTAGGTAGCCAAAGCCCCAATAATCAAAAACACCAGTGATAAATAAATTGGAAATGATGTAAACCTTCGCGATTGTGGAAGTCTGTCAAGTTTAGAAATAGTGAAGAAAATAAATGCAAGACCAAAAAAGAAATAGATACCTCTATGAATTAATATTTCGTTAAAATCTCCAAAACCACCAATTGTTGAGTTCAACATAGGAACTTGATATGCAATAAAATCAAATACCTGATAAAATTTTGTATTAAGATAAAATACAGAAACAGCAATATACCCAAGTAGCATGATGAATGTTACTGCTTGGTTTTTTGTTACAATCATTAAGAAAAATGAAAGACCAAGTATATAAACAAGAGTTGGAATACTTATGAGAATTGGATAATACAAATATTCTAATATTCCCTGTGATGCATCGCCACTTAAAAACGAAAACGAAATTCCTATTATGAGAATAATGATATTTAGTATGAAAAACACCGATAATATCCCCAAAGCTTTACCAAGTATATACTCGGCATTTGTCATCGATCGGGCATAAATAACCTCAATAGTATCATTTTTTCTATCTTGCTTTAAAAACTCAGAAGCAAGAAAAACTGCCACAATTGCTTGGCCTAGATTTAATATTAGCAGATTAACATAGGGCAGAGACGCTGGAAGGGCACGGTAAATAAAAGGAGCATTGGTAATTTCAAGATTTGCTGCAATATTAAAAATACCTATCCCAATAATTGACAGCCACGCAAATATTCTAAAAAACCAACCACGCAATAACGTACGCATCTCGTAAAGAGCAATTGTTAGTAATTTATGAATTGATATCATGTTCTATTTATTAACTCCGTTACTAATATATTCCATAAAATAAACATATGCATGTTCGAGTGTTGGTTCAATTTCAACAGCTTTGGCATCATTGTAATTATCAGCTACGAACTGAACACTCCAGCCATAATCATTTGGAATAGTAGAAATTACTGGATATTTGTTTTTTAATATGTCGTATTCAGTACCAGATGTTTCGATTTGCCAGGCATGTCCTTTTGTAAGATTAATAAGTTTTTCGGGAGAACCATTAAAGCTTAATTTACCACCATCCAGTAAAGCCATATTATTACAAATACTCGAAATATCACCCACAATATGTGTAGATAACACAATTATTGCATCTTGATTACTCATATCCGACATGAGATTCCTAAACCTAATGCGCTCTTCGGGATCGAGGCCGGTAGTGGGTTCATCAACTACAAGTATTTTTGGTTCGCCAATTAATGCCTGAGCAATTCCCAAACGCCGTTTCATTCCTCCTGAAAGCTTGTCGGCATTACGTTCACGAACATCAAAAAGGCCAACTTTTTCAAGCCATAAATCTACTTTTTGAAGCCGTTGTTTTTTATTTCTTATACCAGATAATCGGGCTGCATAGTCTAAAAACTCCCATGTTTTAAGCTTGGTGAAAAACCTAAAATCCTGGGGGAGATAGCCAAGCATGTCTCTTATTTCTCCCCGGTTCTTGGAAATATCCATTTGATTTACAAACACATTACCACTTGATGGCTTCATGAGTGTTACTAATATTCGCATAAGTGTTGACTTGCCAGCACCATTTGGCCCAAGCAATCCAAACATTCCATTTTCTATTTCGAGATTGATATCCGTGAGGGCATGTTTGCCATTATCGTATACTTTATTTAATTCTTGTATAGATATTTTCATGGGTTTGGAATGATTTTATCACCAATAAAGCCCCCATGTTTATAGGGGCTGCTAATATAAACTTTTTGTAAGGTTTTTTGTTGTGATGATACAGTGTATTATTGAAAATATCCTAAATTTATGTTAAAAACATCAACAAAAAACAAATAAAGCTATTTGCATTAATAATCATAACCATGAATCCAATGAAACTCCTCGCAGCAAGCTGACGAGGTATCTTAATCGAATTTTGTTTTTTTACGTCGCATCAAGATGCGGGGAATAGTACCCATGAAATCCCTCGGCTATCACTCGGGATCAGTGCAAACGCATCAAAAAAAATATGGCATTTTATTCTTTGAGAAACTCTGCGTAATGCTTTGTGTGTACTTGTATTATAGCTATCGCACAAAGTAGCACTAAAGAGAAATAACAATTCATCTTAGATACATTATACACGCAATTGATTTTACACATAATGCACTGTTTTAGGGTGACTTACGCAATTTTCAAAAGAGACCCAAACTTTACTATTTACTTATCGTTAATTCAAATAAAAATAATACCTTTGATGCATATGTTATTGAACAAGTAATGAGAATACTGCTTATGCAATATTATTTATTCTGTTACATTTTGACATCAAAACCAAAACCATGAAAAAATTAATCTCAACAGCTATTGTTATAGTTTGGAGCCTCACATGCTATTCTGTATTTGGACAATCACTTGTGTTCAACTATATAGCCCCAGTACCAAACTCAGAATACATTAATCCCGAACAGTCAATCATACTAAAAACCGGTGATCCATTTGATCAAAATTCCATTGATCTATGTGAAATAATAATCACGGGTTCAGAAAGTGGAATACATGAATTTTCATGGAAACTGTCGGAGGATAGAAAAACGTTGGTAATTATTCCTGATAATAGTTTCTTATATGGGGAAACCGTATACGTAAAAATTGCAAATGGACTAACCACACAAGATAAATTAGCGATATTTAATACAGATTTCCATTTTAAGATTAAGATGCAGGATAATCTCCCATTGTTAAAAGAGTATTATTTAAAAGAGCATCTAAAAGAAATATCACTAAGCAATAGTATTAATAGTAAAAAGCCATTAAACATAACTGATGGCGATTATAAAACTCCAGTGGATTACCCCGGACCAGAAATGATAAATTATGAAGAAACAGATGATGATTATCTATTTTTCACGCTTAACCCCAGAGCTGGAGCTCCCGAATTCAACAATTATATTTCAATAAATGATAAGTTTGGCGTTCCCATATTCTTTAGAAAAACTGAAACTAATTGTATGAATTTTCATGTAATGCCTGATGGTAAGTTAGCATACGCATGGAATGATTACGGTAATCCGGAAAATGAAAAATATTATTTTATGGATAGTTCATATGTTGTTATTGATTCAGTAAAAACTGGGAATGGCTATAATATGGATGGGCACGATATGCTATGGATGGGCAATGGTCATTATTTATTGATGTCATACGATCCGCAACCTGTTGATATGAGTCAGGTCGTTCTGGGCGGAAACCCAAATGCAACTGTTATTGGGTTGGTAATACAGGAAGTTGATACATACGGAACAGTATATTTTCAATGGCGTAGCTGGGATCATTTTTTAATTACTGATGCCACTGATGATATTAACCTGTTGGCAGCTAGTATAGATTATGTTCATGGCAATGCTTTTGCATTTGATTTGGATGGGAACCTACTTATCTCATCAAGGCATTTAGATGAGATAACCAAAATAAATTATGAAACAGGTGATATAATTTATAGATTTGGGTTACTTTCTAAAAACAATCAGTTTGTGATTAATAATGATCCCATTGGTTTTTCACATCAGCACGATATTCGTGTGTTACAAAATGGAAATATTACACTATTTGACAATGGTAACCTTCGCCCTTCACAATTTTCTCAAGCACTTGAGTATTCAATAAACGAAGTTACAATGACGGCAAATAGGGTATGGCAATATCAAACAGAACCTACTGTTTATGGACAGGCTACTGGGAGTTATAGAAGGTCAGCCAATGGGAAAAACCTTATTGGATGGGGAACCACATGGCCGCTGGCTGCAATTGAAGTATTGACAAATAACAATAAAGTATTTGAAGTGTATTTACCCAACAGAGTAGTTTCTTATAGGGTTCTTAAACACAAATGGGTTACTAATCTTTTTACTGCTCCCACAAGTTTGCATTTTGGCAACTTCGAAGGTAAAACAGAAGCAATAGTAATGGTACTACCTGTGAAAAATAATTCTGAACAGCTAATTCGCATAACCAGTACATCTAATCACAACGAAATATTCAATGTAATCGACGACCTGCCTTTAAACATACCGGCAGGCGAAACAATAGAATTAAACATTAGTTTCTTGCCGCAATCAGTTGGTGCTTATGGAGATCGATTAACACTAAATTATGATAAATTGGGATTGGGCACAACCGAACGAATAGCCAGACAAATTAGTTTACATGGCATATGGAATAATTCTTTACCAACAATAACTTTTTCGCCCGAATATGGGTCAGTTAATATTGACCGTGATACTGATATAACTATTTTATTTTCAAGACCCATTAGAAAAGCAGGTGGCAACTTAATTCAGAATAATGATATCCCTAATATTTTCTCATTTAATGTATCAAATATTTGGGGAACTGATGTGACATTCACAGGTACTATTTCAGAAGACCGAAAACAGATAATCATAAGCCCCACTGAGCCTCTGGATGAGATTGAACAATATTTTGTTGAACTCAAGGCTTCTACAATTGAAGATGATGATGGTATGATAATCGACTGTCCGGAAGCCACAGTTTTCACTACTGGTTTCGCAGTAGTTATGAATCCAAGCAAGGCTTCATCACGTGTGAACATTTTTCCATCACCATTTGTTGATAGATTATTAATAACATCAAATAATCAAAATATCGGTAATATTCGTATTTATAATAACTCAGGTAATGAGATTATAAACTTGAATTGTAATGAGAAAGAAATCAGTATTGATACCCAAAACATTCCTCAAGGTATATATTTTATTAAGATATCCAATAACGTAACTAAAGCTGAAATAACTAAGATTGTGAAGGTTAGATAGCGCATGTTCATATTTTTTTAAGTGTTTCATTAGTTAATCTTATTTATTAACCTACACAAAAATATTTATAGATTAATAAAGGACTCATAGGTCTTTTATTATTAAATTGTGTAGCTTTGCATTTTAAAATAAAAAATAAACTAGAAATGGATATTACACAAATAAATAAATTAACAGTAGGTGAAATAGTTGCTGACGATTTTAGAACCTCATCAGTTTTTAAAAATGCGGGTATTGATTTTTGCTGCGGCGGCAAACAAAACATTACTGAAGCTTGTATTGAAAAAGGAATTAATCAGGAGGAATTAACAACTAGGATAATGGAGCTTGCTAAGGAACCTATTAATCCATCAATGAATTTTAAAGAGTGGGAACTTGGGTTTTTATGTGATTATATTACCAATACACATCACAAATTCGTTATTAAAAATTTACCTGACTTACTATTTTACACAAATAAAATTGCAGAAGTACATGGTGATCATCATCCTGAATTAATTACAGTTGCTAGTCTTTTTAAGCAAATAGGTGAAGCACTTACACCTCATTTAAAAAATGAAGAAGAGATTCTATTTCCTGCAATTAAGGAGGTTGTTTCATCGGGCTCACCAACAGCAAAAGAAACTATTGTTAGTGAGATTTCGCAAATGGTTGGTGAACATGAGTTTGCAGGAGGTGCCATAGACGAAATCAATGTGATTACAAAAGGATATCTCCTACCCGAAGATGCCTGCAACACTTACCAAGTTACTTTTAAGTTACTTGAAGAATTTGAAGATGACCTGCATGTTCATGTTCATCTTGAGAATAACATTCTTTACCCAAAGGCATTGGAGTTAGCTCAAATCTAAAATCCAACGTATAATATATTTACCACGCCATCTTCTTGTAAATAACCAAATGGAATCAGCCCTGAGCTAGCTTTTGCATTTACATTTTGCTTAATGGTATAATTGTTATTCTCATACCCTTCAATTGTCCAGTTAGCCAGGTGCGCATCTGGCAACTGGGCCATTAATGTGTAATACATTCCATTATTAATGGTTATGCCAACTGGAACATAGTTTTCATGTAACCACGGCTGTAAATCGTGTGCCACTGAATTAAGTTCCATTTCCGACTCAACCAATTGCCATGCTGTTGCTGATAACTGTGACATAATATAAAGCACATAGAGCTTTCCATTTTTAGTAAAAGAAATACCCATTGGAAAATACCCCTGCTCCATATTACTTGAAATACCTACCTGAAGAGCCTCAACACCATCATACCACTCCAAATTCCATGACGTCATACCAAGCGGATTATCATCAATGTAGTACACAACAACTTCGTGATCATTTGCATAAATCCCTGCTGGTGTTTTACCGCTATTTGTTGCACTAGAAATATCATTTTGTAATGATGATGAATTATTCTTGATTTTTTGGGCCGACCAGCCATTACCTTGAATAAAAATGCCAGTAGACTTTTTTACTTCAGTATGATTATTAATTACAGGCTCATTATAATCAGGCTTGGGATTTTCATGCGGATCTTTGGGTTTTTCATTATTGTTATTCCAAGAGTTAGTGTTTTGATTGCTTTGCTCAGTATTATTTTTAGTATAATCAACCTTTACAAATGTAGCTGAGGTTGACTTTACATTTGGAGTATTATTTGTAACTTGAGTTACGGAACTACCATTAATAGCAATAGTTTCTGTGGTTGAAAGAAATTCGGAATCTACTTTAACAACTAGTTTTACTGTATGTTGTCCGCTAGTAACATTATCTGGCAAAGCAAATGAAACATTCATATCTTCAATACTTTGGTAACCTGGAAAATGGGGCTTAGAACGAGTACTTTGCGTAATTTGTTTTCCATCAAACACTACATTAATTATTGTTGAAAAGTTACCTCCCTTATGTACTATCCCAAAGTTTATTTTGACATATTTTTTACCTCCGCCAAAATCAGATATATTTTTATCAATTTTTAGATTACAAATTGCAAACTTACCAGCAGGAGTATCGGCTTTATCTTTATTGCTTGTTTTTGAAGCTGCATTTTCACCACAATTCTTTTGGTATGTCTTATTAAAAATAGCATCGGTAACACCTAAAAATTCAACCCATCTATCAGTATGATATGTTAAAAACTCAGCTTTTTTTTCAGCATCATCACTAGCCTTTATGTTACCTTCAATAAGGTACCAATCCTTATGAGCACTGGTTGTAATTGCACCATAATTACTTCTAAAATCTCCACACGAAATTTCATAAGTTCCAAAATCATTACACGCTACCTCAACATCTGTTTGAAACGGACCATAATCCCAATTATATTTAATATCTGAATAGGATAACTTTGCCAATGGCCCAGATGCCGCTTCACCAAGCAATGTATTAATATAATCAACATTTGCTTTAAAATCATTAATAACAATTACATTGCTTTGGATGTATCGTTTGTAATCATTATACAAGTTTTGCGAATGACGGGCTCTAGATGACATTCTATTAATATCCATTTCAAAAATCTCAATATCGATTCCTTCCCTACTAGCCTTCTCAATCTTTTTATAATTTTCAATAAAGTCATTCATATTGCCATACAGATCGTATGCAAACTTCGGAAGGTTGGCTGTTCCAAGGTTTTCGGCTGCACTTTCGAAGGTCTCGTACAAAGTTTTAAGCTGTGAGCCATATGTCATCGCCTGATCCAGTCTATTCAATTGCACCATTGATTCTAAGCCTTTAAGCGACTCTTGCTGGTTAGCCATAATTCTATCACAGCGTGCCTCATAATCTACCCAAAACTGTGGGTTAAGCTGGCCTGGCAAATCATTTTTAATGAAAACGCTAAAATAAGGATTTGCCATCTTTGCCTCTTTATATGTTTGGTCAAAGGTTCCCCAGATTATTTCGTTATTGAGTTCTTTGTTAATTTCAACAAGCTTATCAATGGCCTTAAATATTTTTTTGTGAGAAGCTAATTGATGTAGGTTCTCTATTTTTTGATTAATACTTGTAGCTGCATCTCTTACGGTTTGCTCAGCAGTTTGAGCTCCTCCTGCAAAACCATAAAATACGCAAATAAGAATAATAAACACAGTCTTTAATCGAGCCTTCATTTTGAAGTGTTTTAAATATTATTTTCTAAAAGTAAATACTGTACCTTGTTCCGAAGTCCTGATTATTTCACTTCCTTTAATTGTATAAGAATCACTTACACCACCATATCGCTGAGTTAATTTTAGCTGGTTTTCGTCAACCTTCCAAGTGCCAGTATTTTCACTTACATATCCGCCAGAATTCTTAGGTGAATATTCCTCCCAATATGTGCCGTCGCTAATAATATCAATAAAATGATATTCGACCAGCGACTTGCCATCAGAACGACCCATTAGGTTATATTTTCCGGTAATACCAGAACTTCCTGAAGTTGATTTATTACTTATGTGATTTCCTTTGGCTGAACTTGTTGAACTATTTCCATCTGAAGTACTGCCACTAAAAATATCGTTATTGGTGCTTTGTTCTTCAACAGTAAATCCCAATTCGCGTATTACTTTACCATCCATTTCAAATTTAACAGAATAACTTCCCGTAGGCCACCCAGCATTTGGTTTAGTAATACTTACTACCCCAACTCCCCCTTTTTTGTCAGTGAAATTATATGCATCACTACTAATGGTTCTGTTCCTTTCTTTAAAAATCCAGCTAACAACCAAGTCCTTTTGTGTAGCTCCAGTATAACTAACAACTGCAAAAATTTCTGGAGTTTGAGTATTAAATGTGGTAGTAGGGTTGACTGCATTGTTATTTGCATCAATGTGATTGCTAAGTTCAATACTTGAAATTTGAAAAGTATTAGATTTCATTTCTACCGATAACCCAGCCAAACCTGAAGGCTTATTCTGTTTTGTAGTACTAGTGGAGGCGGAAAATCCATCAATGGAAAAAGATTTAACAATTTGTTTTAGCTCCTCACCTTTCTGTTGAATCATACTAGTTGGAATAAGAGCCGTTAGAACATACCCTTTATTTTTTTGAACAATATATAATGCTGATAAACCAACCTCAGTGCCATTATAATCGATTAAATAAACTCCTTTTTTCGATGGTATTCCATTTGCTGTGGTGTGATCATCAAGACTTATTTTTTTTGTTCCTGTCGGAAGCATGCTTTCTTCATAAACCTGAGCAAGTAATTCTGTAGTAAACCCAGCTCCTGCATCAAAAGCCCGCAATTGTACAGCTGTATTTTCATCGGCACTCATGTAATCATATACCTGATCAGTACCATCCATGTATGAATTTTTATTCCAGCTTGTGGGTATTTTAATTTTGAATCCGTACTTTGAATCTTGTTGCCATTGTGCACTCAAACTACTGCTTGCTACCATCAGTATGCAAAACATACTTATACTTAGCATTTTATTAATTTTCGTTTCCATATTATTTAATTAAACTATCTAACTTCAAATGATTTTATGTGTGGAGAGCTATCATTATTTCCTATACTAATAACAACTTCATAACTACCTATGGGCCAGCCACTATTCGGTTGGCTTAAACGACTATTTAAATCAACATCAATCCCATAATCTGACGAATTTAAAGTAACCTTATCGATAATAATTGGGTTTCCTTCAACATAGGTCCACACAAAAGTTACCAAAGTATTTTCGGGTGCATTTTTTAATTTGCAACTCACATATATTTGCGGATCATTGGGGCTAAAAATAGGATTCTCGTGCTCACAAAGATCTCCGTTAAGATATATACATGTTTTAATATCCTTAATATGAGCGGTGGTTACTTCAAATTCACAGGAACTAAGGATTATACTTGCAATAATGACACATCCAAATAAAAAAATTAACTTTTTCATAATGATTTTTATATTAATATTTTAAACGTATTTTTTAATAAGCGGCTACACAGCGAAAGCTGCGTAACCGCATTAACCAAAAATCCTACCTTTTGGTAATAATATTTTCCAGTTTATCTAATCTTTCAATTAATTCTGTATTCACTTTTTTAAGCTCATCAATCTCCATTTGTTGTTGTTGAATTATCCCAATTGTAATTTCTACTGGATTGACATCAGTAACATCTTCCTTAATATTATTAATAAATGCCAGTTTTTCACCAGTAAATTTTTCAATTAAGCGAATTGCCCTTAGCATATCAACATTGATTACCTTTCCTAATTCTGTATTTTCACTATAATACGACCATGCCATTGGTTCGCTTTTTGTAGTGACGCTAAAATTGTGAGGTGATAATGTAGTTATGTTTCCTGCTTCGTCACGAACCCTTAGTTCACTAGTGGTAACGTCCTCTGCATAAAGCAAAATGCCATTTGAAATTGAGGCATTAGGTATATTTCCGTTAATTAGTGATAACGTATTAGTGCCGTTGCCAAATAGTTTTGTGCCAACACCAAGGTTACCATGAATTGTTATAAAATCACTATCGAAATTGCCATAAATTAATGGAGTTGTGGAGTTTGAGTTTTCTATGTATAATTTATTATCTCCAGTCTCTGAGTATCCTGCTTGGTAACCTAGAAAAATGTTACCTGATTTATTATGATTTTCCACACCTCGTCCAGCTTCATAACCTATAATAGTATTGTTTGAACCTTCTTGATTATAACTATTTGCACTAAAACCAACTCCAATATTTTTGTCACCGACGGTATTACTATAAAGAGCATATTCTCCATCAGCAGTATTATAATCACCTGATGTGTTATAATATAACGAAGCTAATCCATTGGCTGTATTATTAAACCCTATTGTGTTAGAATATAACGCACCTACTCCTATTGCCGTGTTTGAGCCGCCTTGTGTATTATGATACATTGCTTCTTTACCAATAGCAGTATTATGGTTCCCTAAAGTTGTAGAGCCTAACGCCCTATAACCCAGGGCGGTATTGTAATACCCGGTGGTATTTGCATAAAGAGCAGCTATTCCAATTCCTACGTTTTGATTATCAGTTTCATCATCACTCACTCCTGCATTTGCTCCTATAAAAACACTGTTCCCTCCTGTTTTTCCATCATTAAGATTATTTATTGATGTGCTGGACCAACTTAAGCTACCACCACCATCTGTTCGTAGCACCTGATTTCCGGAACCATCTGAGGTAGGAAACTGATAAGCATTGTTGATATCAAGTGTGCCATTTATTCTTAATAAATTATTATCGAATTCTCCATATATCAATGGAGATGATGTATTTGTATTTTCGATATAAAGTTTATTATCACCAAGCTCCGAATAACCTGCCTGATAGCCCAGAAAAATGTTACCTGATTTGTTGTAGAAACCCCACGATGTCACATATCCTGCCTGATAACCAATTATTGTATTATTTGATCCTTCCTGATTACTATAATTTGTTTCATAACCAATACATATATTATTATTTCCAATTGTGTTGTTATACAGAGCTTTGTATCCAATGCCAATATTATAATCTCCTGATATATTTTTATATACAGACTGAAAACCACTAGATATATTATAATTACCTGAGGTGTTATAACCCATAGCAGCATACCCACTTGCAATATTTCCATTTCCAACAGTATTATCGCCAAGTGAAAGATACCCATTTGCTATATTAGCAGATCCTGTTGTATTATCAATTAAAGCAGAACATCCATTTGCAACGTTACTTGACCCGGATGTATTAGCAAATAAGGATTTGTACCCCGACGACACATTTCCCCACCCTGTTGTATTTGTTGAAAATGCATCAATACCAACAGCGATATTTTTATTATCAGTCCCATCATCATTGGCGCCTGCACTAGTACCAAGAAAAACACTATTTCCTCCCGTTTTACCATCACTAAGCCCATTAATATCGGTTGCCCCCCCATCACCAATTAAGCCCCATGAGCTACCATTGTAGTAATAATATCCTGGAGTATTATCGGTTTGATAAATCATCAGTCCTGTTGCAGGACTGGAAATTGCATCACGTTCTGTTTTTATCATTCGTGGAATTAGCACGCCCTTTGTTGTGGATACAACGTCAAGCATTGCCGAAGGATCGGCTGCCGCTCCTGTTGTATTTATGGCAACTTGTGCCATGCTGTTTGAAGAAAAAACCAAAATTAGAATAAAACTTACTAGAATAGGATACTTTTTCATAACTGTTGACTTTATATTTTTGATAAATATATAACAGGAATATGGCTTACGCCAACCTAAATGAATAAGTGCATGGATATACTAGGTATTCGCTAATATATTTTTATTATTTGCAGAAGTTTATACTATGAATAATCAAAACTACTGTCTCCTAAAAACTCTCGCAAAATTGAGGTGGGGGGTATTTCTTTTTCAGGAATGGGGAGTATATATGAAAGAAATTTTAATAATCGTTGAGCTTCAGCATACTTGCGGGCAATGGGTGGTACTTCTTTAAGAATTGGCTCAGCAAGGCGTTTTAGTACACCTAACTCAAACAACAAAGCAGTATTAAACATTACATCAGCCTCTTCTTGAAATGGAAAGATATGTATTTCTTCACCTTTTCTAACATCTGGCCAACGCTTAAGTGTTTCTAAAGCTGAATATCCACGATACATATGGTCACGTACCATCCTACGAATTAGCCGGTTATCAGTAGTAGGAATACGGTTACTGGCATCAATACTTAATGGAGTTAGTGCAGAAACATAAACCTTAAACTTTCTTTTTGCAGGAATCATCTCCGAAATAATAGGATTTAAACCATGAATTCCCTCAACCAGAATTATACCATTTTCACCCATCTTCATGGTATTTCCATTGTAAGATCTTTTCCCTTCTGTGAATGAAAATTTGGGTAATTCTATTTCTTTTCCATCAAATAAATCAAGCATATTTTCATTAAAGAGCTTAATGTCTAACGCCTGAGGGCTTTCAAAATCATAGTTGCCTTTTTTATCTTTAGGTGTCTTTTCCCTATCAACAAAATAATTATCCATGGAAAGTACCTTGGGTTTAAAACCAATAACACTAAGCTGAATAGCAAGTCGTTTTGCAAAAGTTGTTTTACCAGATGATGAAGGCCCAGAGATAAGAACAACTTTAATATCGTCTTTTCTATCAACAATCATGTCAGCAATACAAGCAAGTTTTTTCTCCTGAAGAGCTTCCGAAATTTTAATAATCTCACTTATGCTACCATCTTGTGTTGCCAAATTTAACTGTCCAACATAAGGAACACCTATAATTTCAACCCACTCTTTAAACTCTCTAAATATCTCAAATAATTTATTTTGAGTTAGTATATTTGATAATTGCTCAGGATTCTTTTCCTTTGGAGAAACAAGCAACATTCCTTCGTAATACGGCACAAGATCAAATGTTTTCAAATATCCGCTCGACGGCACCAAATAACCATAAAAATAGTTGACAACATCATCAAGTTTATATACTGAACTATAAAATTGTTTGCGTGTTCGCATTAAAGTGCATTTGTCGTCTAATCCAAAATCTTCAAATACTTTTAATGCAATTTTAGTTCTAATTTCGTCTCTTTCAAAAGGAATGTCCATATCGATGATTTCCTGCATGCGATTACGAAGTTTATTCACCACATCATCTTGTGAATCTTCAAGAAAGCCATCAGCTAATTCGCAATATAAGCCATTTGAAACCGAATGTTCAATTTTTAACTTATCCTCTGGGTAAAGATCAACAACAGCCTTAAACAGCACCATGGATAAGGACCGGAGATACATCCGTTTTCCATCAGTATGTCGGTAATCAATAAAATAAACCGTCTTAGGTTTATAAATCATGTAGTCGAGCTCCTTAAGACTATTATTTACCATTGCACCCAGTATGGGATATCCGGTATCTATTTTCTGGTCGGCAATAATATCTATCAGAGTAGTACCAAAAGGGTAGCTTTTCTCGGTTTTGGTATTCTCGCAGTATATGTTGAAACTTTTGATTTTACTCATAGTAATTTTGGTTTAATCACTTACCTCTCTCCTAAAGTTAAAGAAATAGTTTTTTCTTCATCACCTCGAAGTACCGTTAGGCTAACTACATCTCCTGGTTTATAGTTTTTCAATAAATCAGAATAGACTTTTAGGTTCTCGGTTTTTTTACTATCAATCTCAATTATTATATCTCCGGCTTGTAACCCTGCAGTTTCACCTGTTGAACCAGCCTTAACACTGCCAATTTTAATACCAGGTCCCTGATGACTAAAATCGGGGATTGAACCCGTACTTACTTTTCCGCTTTTCTTGGCTTTTGGAGAGGCCTTTTTAGCAACTTCTGCGCTTCCAGTATAATTCATGGGGTCTTCTCTGTCGGCAAGATATACCAATACTTCTTTGGTAACAATGGCAACTTTCACCATTCCTTCACCATCAATTTTTTCGATTACATCGCTAGGTTTATGATAGTTTTCGGTTGCCCCAGTAAATAGCTGAATACCTGGAATACCTTTTTCAATAAATGCAACCTGATCACTGGCATCCAAATCTTGCTGAATTACTTCCGATTTTATTCCAGTTGTGTAATCGGTTCCCATGAAAATAAACTTCCACTCTTTTGCAGAATTACCGTTTAGTACCAACAGTTTTTTATCAAATAGACTACCATCGGTATCAAGATTTACATTGGCAAAAATGTCTCCTTTAAAATAGTCTTTGCTGTGAGCTACAAAATAACGGGAGCCAATTAATCCGGCTTCTTCAGCGGTACAAGCAAGAAAAACAATTGTTCTTTTTGGCTTTACAGTTTTTGCCATGGACTGTGCTAACTCAATCATAATTGCTACTCCACTGGCATTATCATCGGCACCATAATGAATTTTACCTTCGTTACCTTTTCTAACATCAGGCCAACCCAGACCCAGGTGATCATAATGTGCCGAAACAACAACTGGTTCATCCTTTAGTTTAGGATCTGTACCAGGTATTATGCCAATAACATTAGTAAGCTTTAACTCTCCTTTATCTTTAAAATTATGAGTAAATTTTTGATAATAATTATCGCCAATTGGCTTTAAACCAGCTTCCTTAAATTTTTGAGCAATATAATCAGCAGCCTCATCAATTTCAGCAGTTCCAAGACCTCTTCCTTTTAATTCTTCAGATGCCAAATACTCAACTGTTGACATCATTCTTTTTTCTGAAAAAACAGGTTTTAAAGTTGCCAATGCAACTCTTGGTTCTATAATAGATATTTTTTGAGCATCATCAACAAAAGTTTTAACAAGTGGCGAATTTAACACAGGCCATTGTCCTTTTGCAATATTAGTTGGCTCATTGCCACTAAAAGCTAAGTAGCTGTATTTTCCGTAATGAGGCAGCTTCCTAATAAGTCCGGCAATGGCATTATTATTACCAACCGAAATAAATATATTTTGCATTTTAATGTCATTTGCTTTCGACATTGTGAAAACAAAACTATTGTTACTTTTACTTAGTTGCTTATTTTCAAATTTAACAGAATCTTTACTAAGACTAGAATTATAATCAGCTAATTGATTATTCATTTCAGGGGCAAATTTATTCTCAAAACCTATAATCCAAGCTGTTTTGTCAGTTGGAATATCTGACAAATCCTTATCATAAACAATTGTAAATTTCTTGCTATCTGTATTTTTCCATTGCTCTGCAAAAGCATTATAAACCTCAGCAAGCTCCTTATTAATTTTTGAAGGTAGTATTATGAGAGCATTGCTGCTTCCCCAAATTTTGGATAATGTTGGTGGCACTTCGGCAGGATGTAAAAGTCTGAAAATATCATACTGGGCATCCACAACTAATTTGAGTGGTTTACTTTTCAATGAAATTTGGAAATCTTGTTGTTTCTTATTCATGTTAAAAACAAAAACTTCAAGTCCATTTTCAGTGGCAACATTTATTGGAATGTCAATGTTAAATGCTGGTGTATTTTGCTTTTGTTCGATGCTGATATTTATGCGGTATTTGCCAGCAAACATATCAGTACTTACATTGGAAATTGCCAGTTCGGGAGCGCCGTACCTGTTTACCCACTGATTAAAAAACTGGGTTAAATCAACTCCTGACACTTTCTCCATGGAGATTCGGATATCATCGTATGAGGCAGCCTTGTATTTATTATTCTCATAAAATAACTGAAAGCCCTTTACGAAGTTCTCATCGCCAACTTTCCTTCGCAACATTTGCCACATCATTAAGCTTTTTCCATATCCAATTGCTTCACTTGGCCCGTCGTGGCGGGAAATAAATTTACTTAACGGGAAATCATTTTTCGGTGTAACATAATTGCTAAATTTCTGCAAAGTAGATCTCCGATATTCTTCTCCGGCACCTCGTTGCTCTTTTATTAAATGGTCGGCCATAAAAGCTGTTGTTCCTTCGCACCAGTTACCACTTTCAAAATCGACATAAACGCTATTCCCCCACCAGTTATGTAGCAATTCGTGTGGATAAGATGAGTGAAGAATGAATGGAAAACGAATAACTTTTTCGCCTAATAATGTAAACGAAGGCATGCCATATCCTGTTTCCCAAAAATTTTCAACAAGTGCAAATTTACTGTATGGATAATCACCTAACATACTCTGATACATTTCCATGTATTGCTCAGTTACTTCCAAGTATTTATTGGCAAGACCTTCATCGGGTGTACGCAGAAATGCCATTGCCATTACGCCGCTATTCATATTATAAGTGTATTCATTAAACTCAGCAGCAATTAAAAACACTTCTTCCTGTGGTTTATCACAAACCCAAGTATCAATATGTTTATCATCAACAATTTTATCTACTGTACGTTTTCCCTGACTCACATTTCTCCATGCTTTAGGTAATTCGGTAGTCAATGTATATTCCATTAATTTATCTTCAAACACAGGCACCCAGTATGTTGATCCAGCTAAATAAACACCAAGCTTATTTATTATTCCGGGTGATTGTGCAAACCCACGCTGATAGTTTTCTTCACTTTGTTCTATTTCATAATTAAGTTTTCCTTGATAAGACATAACAAATGTGTTTGCATCACCAATTATCTTCCAGTTTGATAGTTTCAACCCAGTTTCACCATCAACATCATCCCTATCCATACCTACATCACCAATATTAGTATTGTTAGGTATTTTTTCGAATGAAATATTTTTTGTGTTACTTACAGGTGTAAAAATGGCATTGAGTACGAATTCTCTTTTAAAATCATTATCAATCGAAATTGTATCAATAACACTAATTTCTGTTGTGTATGGATTAACAATTACTGTAAGGTTATGATAAACTGATTCAGTATTTTGGGAAAAAGAAAATAAACCAATTAAAACTGCAATTGATAAAAGAAATGATTTTTTCATTGTTGTGTTTTTTGCAAAAATAGGGAATATTAGCTACTGGTAAAATCACAAGTTGCGGGTATTTAATTCAGCACATAAAAAAAGCCCCTGATAATATATCAGAGGCTCATAGTTTACCAAACATCCTACCTTTTGGAATTATTACTATTTTTTTAATTTTCTTACTTCTATAATCAAATCCTCAATCATTTGCTGTTGTTCATCAATTATTTGTTGCTGCTCTTGCATAGCTTTTACTATGGGCACAACAAATTCAGAATAGCGAATACCATAATTATCATTTTTATCTTTCGGAATATCTACACCATTAAACTCATAACCTAAGTCGTCAGCTACATTTTTAACTTCTTGTGCAACAAATCCTGAGTAAACTTTTTCAGAACCAGCAGATGCATCGGAGTTATGATTAATGTAATACGTTATAGGCCTGAGTTTTAAAATAAAGTCAAGCCCTGCAACATTTTCTGTAACATTTATTTTAGAACTACTAGTTGTTAATGTCGTCCATCCTGCATATCCACCAATGCTGCTAATACTAGTGTTACCAATTCTAACTTGGTTTGAAGCAGTAATTGCAGTACCATAACCAATTGCGGTAGAGTTGGAATAACTACCACTATAAAATGATTGAAAACCAATAGCCGTATTATTCGAGCCTGATGTATTTAAGAATAATGTCTCAAAACCCATTGCCACATTGCCCGACCCGGTTGTATTACCATTCATTACGTTATGACCAGCTGCCGTATTCTGTTGACCAGCAGCATTATTGTACATTGCTTTAAAGCCTGTTGCTGTATTTGAGTTGCCTGTACTACTGTATAATGCCTGATAACCAATAGCCGTACCATAAAAACCACCAACATTACTGTATAATGCCTGATAACCAAATGAAGAATTATATGGCCCTGTTGTAGTTGAGAATGAAGCTTCATAACCCATAGCAGTATTACTTGTACCGGAAGTATTACTATAGGCTGCCTGATATCCTACGGCAGTATTATTATTTGTTGTATTGCTAAATAAAGCCTTATAACCACTGGCTGTGTTATTATTACCTGTTACATTTGTATACAAAGACTGATTACCCATTGCTGCATTATAACTTCCTCCATTAGTATAGAAAAGCGAATATGCTCCAAAAGAACTATTGTAACCCCCTGTAGTATTTTGATTTAATGAATTATATCCAACACCAGAGTTACGGTCTCCTTTATTTTTATACAAAGCTCCAAACCCAAGTGCCGAGTTTTGATCCCCTTCTAAATTATAATGAAATGACTGATTACCAACCGCAGTGTTAGATTCTCCAGAAGTATTATAATTTCCGGAAGCGTAGCCTACAAAAGTATTTTTAGTACCAGTTGTATTACTCGACCCGGCAAGCCCACCAATGGAAACAGAAGCCCCTGATGTTCGTGCATCGGTTAAGTCGTTTAAGCTCATTGCTCCGCTTGTAAACTTAACCCAGTCACTTCCTGAGTGAAAGTAAAACCCGCTTGTGCCATCTGTTTGATAGATAATTAAACCTGTTGCCGGAGAAACTATAGCATCACGGTTTGCTTCTGTCATTCGGGGAACTAATAATCCTTTTTCGATACTTTGTATATCAAGCATAGCTGTTCCGTCTGCTGTACTACCATCAATATTAACAGCAACCTGTGCACTTGTAAAAAGTGAAGTTGCGAATAATAATGTAATTAATAAGTGTTTTCTCATAATATTTAGAATTTATATAATAGATTTTTTTCTGTCAAAAATTTTAAGAATAATTTTCATCTTATTATTTTGCAAATAACTTCCTTATCAGGGAAATATCTCTCACCCGAAAGGGTGATTTTTACTCTTTTTCATAAAAAAAAGCCCCTGAATCAAATCAGAGGCTTTAAGAAAACCAAATATCCTACCTTTTGGAATTATTACTTTTCAGAAACCAGTTTTATTAACTGTTCAATTTTTTCGTTTTGTTGTTGAACACTATTTTTCAATGCTTCAAGTTCAATTTGTTGTGCTTTGTTAACCTCAATTAGCAATGCGGTAATTTTAGAATAATCAACAGATTTATAACCTTCAGCATCAGTTGAAACTATTTCAGGTAATACTTCTTCAACTTCTTGTGCTAATACACCCACCTGAATTGACTTATCTTCACTATCTTTCCAGTTATAGTAATAACCATTAATCATACTGAGTTTTTCAATTGGGTTATCAATTACATTGATATTAGTTTTCCATCTTCTATCTGAAAATGTATTCCATGCATTTGCTCTTGCTGATGTGCCATCACCAATATTTCCTACCTGAAGTTTATAGCCTGGTGTTGTAGTACCTACTCCAAACTGACCATCCTTAAGTACAACACTGCCTCCATGATACAAGAACAAGTTATCATTGGTAATATTATAACCAAATGCACCTCCATAAGCACCTCCATGATTAAACGTTACTTCCGAATTACCAGAAGTTCCATCTATAATAATATTACCTAAACCTGAACTATTTTTAACCTGTAAAGTACCTCTTACGTCTAGTGCTTCATCAGGACTTGCTACACCAATTCCAATTTTATATGTACTTTGATACATTCCGGTACCATAAATTGTATTACCAATGTTCATCCTATTGCTCGACGATCCGTATAATGCATTTACATTATCACCAATTAATATATTATAGTTACCTGTTAAGTTATCATCACCGGCATAATAACCAATGGCAACATTGTTACTACCTGTTGTATTTGAATTTAAAGCATAATGACCCAAAACAGCATTATAAGATCCTGAAGTATTATTATATAATGTACTTGACCCTATTGACACATTTAAGGTTCCAGTATTATTTGAAGAGTTTGTGCTACCTCTAAGTGCTCCATAACCAATAGCGGTATTACTTGATATAGTTGCTGATGTGGAGCTATTAGCATAGTACATTGCATAATATCCAATGGCCGTATTCCCTCCTTTAGCAACATTACTGTATAAGGCATTTGTTCCAACAGCAGTATTAAATCTGCCGGTTGTGTTATTTGACAACGAATGGTAACCAAGTCCTGAGTTGCTATAGCCTACAGTATTATCTGTTAATGAGTTATTGCCAACAGCAACATTATTATAACCTGAGGTATTTTTATTTAAGGAAAAAGCACCAACAGCCGTATTATACGTACCAGTGTTACTGGCAGGAGTACTACTTCCTGTTAATGAGTTCATCCCAATAGCCGTACTATAGGGCGAGCCTAAAGTTGCCGAATTATTAAAATACCTCATAGCATTATTACCAATAGCGATGTTTCCACTTTTAGCAACATTATTGTTTAAAGTATAATTACCAATTGCTATGTTAAAACCACCTACAGTATTATCTTCCAAAGCATTTTTACCAATTGCAACATTACTATTTGACGAATAATCGTCGTTAATGCCTGCATTCTCACCAATAAAAACAGAACCTCCTGAGTTTAAAACATTCATATGAGCACCATCAAAAACAAAAAACTCAGTTCCAGCTATGGTAAGGCTTATGGCATCTTCATCACTGGTTTGTTCCACTTCAACTTTTGTATCACCATCTGTATCAGCTAAGATTGTATTATTGTTTGAACCGTAAATCTCTTTCCAGCTTACATCATAAAACCAAAAACTTTTAGTTTGAGTATCGTAAACCAGCAAGCCCGTTGCAGGGCTACCAATTGTTGTTCTTTGAGATGTGGTGAGTCTGGGAATTAGCATTCCCTTTGATGTAGATTGCACATCTAGCAC
>JASFZK010000058.1:0-9024 GCA_045267845.1 Bacteroidota bacterium
AGAATATGCTTTTTCGGAGCCATTAGATAATTAGCATGGCATCACCATAAGTGAAAAACTTATACTTTTTATTAATTGCTTCTTTATAAACGTCCTTTAAAAAATCATATCCAATATAGGCGCTAACCATCATCATCATTGGCGACATTGGTAAATGAAAATTTGTAACCAATGCATCAGCAGTACGAAAACTGTATGGTGGATTTATAAACTTATTAGTCCATCCTGAGTAAGCCTTAACTTGTCCGGTAATAGACACAGCTGTTTCAAGTGCTTTCATACTAGTTGTACCAATGGCAACCAGACGTTTTTTATTCTTTTTTGCACTATTTATAATATCAGCATTTTCCTGATTTATAAACATTTCTTCCGAATCAACTTTGTGTTTTGTTAAATCTTCAACCTCAATTGCTCTAAAGTTTCCGAGTCCGGTATGAAGGGTTATCTCAGCAAATTTAACGCCGGTAATTTCCAGTCGCTTCATCAACTCACGCGAAAAGTGTAATCCAGCTGTGGGTGCAGCTATTGAGCCTTCATGCTTTGCATAAATAGTTTGATATCTTTTGTCGTCCTCTTCTTCAACCGGACGTTGATGAATTTTTGGTAGTGGAGTTTCACCAATTGACTGTAATGTTTGCTTAAACTCATCATACGAACCATCAAAAAGAAACCTTAAAGTTCTACCTCGTGAGGTTGTGTTATCAATTACCTCGGCAACAAGCGATTCATCTTCACCAAAGTATAATTTATTACCAATGCGGATTTTACGTGCAGGATCAACTAACACATCCCATAAACGACTTTCCTGATTTAGTTCACGTAATAAAAACACTTCGATTTTAGCTCCAGTTTTTTCTTTTTCACCATATAATCTTGCAGGAAAAACCCTTGTATTATTTAATACAAAAACATCATCTTCCGAAAAATAACTAAGAATATCTTTAAATTGCTTATGCTCTATGGTTTTCTTTTTTCTGTCAATTACCATTAGTTTAGCTTCATCCCTGTTTTTTTGAGGATGGTCAGCAATTAATTCCCTGGGTAAATCAAATTTAAATTGTGATAATTTCATATGTTTATAATTTATATATTGTAGGCTGTTTTTTAAAAGGCTGCAAAGATACACTTTTCACATCCGTTTGTCAAGAGGGGGTGTTATAAGTGGCTTGTGTACAGGCTAATAAACAGGTAAAAAACTTTTTTTGAGGTGTTTTTTGTGTTTTGGGAGGCAAACGCGCTTTCCATTTATAGTTGTTTTATACCTGTTGTATTTTTGTAACCAGTACGGTGGCTACGTTCCTTCGCCTCCGCCTGCCAACAAAAATTACAACGCTATTTCAACAAGCTACCATTGCAATCGCTGCCTTTGTGGTTGTACAATTAATTAACATTAGGTTTCAAAATTACCTTAATCTTTGTATACAAAAATGTTAAAAGTGATGTCGAAATAACTATTACAAAAAACCACAATAATAACTGAATACCATTCTGAGTTTTATATAACCCTGTTGCAATATTTCCAATTATTAGCCATTGAATAACATAAATAACCGTTACTTTTTTGCCAACCCATTCAATAAATGTACTTATAAAGTTCGACGAAAATGATGTTATAATTTTTAAAAGTAATGTCCAAAAAATTATAAAATTTAAACAAAATAAGTAGAAAACAAAATCATGAAGATAGTAAACATGAAGATTTGCTGCAATCTTAATACCATAACTAACACTAAAAATAAGAATAACCCCAGTTGTTATGATCATAATAGTTTTAAACAGTTGTTTCTCTATATATACACTTAGTTTTGGCTCCATTAAATAAAATAAATAGCCAATAACAGGATATGCTAACCATGGTATTATTGGAAAATACGACCACCAAACATTACCATGAAAAAATGCATTAATGTACGACATAGTACCTAAGCTTGTTGGATAAGGTAATTGTTGAATTACAAATATTAACGCAATAATTATAATACAAATAATAGGATTCTTTTTGGTTATTTTTTTAAGTATTGCAATAATTATAATGCTCAATCCGGCAAGAAACAGTATATCAACACCAAACAAATATGGCCAAGGACTTATAACAATATCTTGGTTATAAATTTTTACTAATAAATGGAAATTCAATCCCAGGTTTAGCAACAATCCTCCACCAATTAGTTTTAATCCACGTATAACCGATTTTGAAATATTTGAGTTTCCCTTTGCAATAAAGTATCCCATTACTGCCATAAAAACCGGAGCAGCAGGTGGTCCTCCTAAAAATAGCAATATTGATCCCAAATAACTATCAAATATTTGTTGCTGTGCAAACAACTCAATTATATGAACCTGTATCATTAGTATTACAGCAACACCCTTAAGTAAATCGGCTGTTCTGTTTCTTTTGCTTATCATTTAAATAAATTAATGCCGTGAAGATACAATTTCCCTAATATTTACCAGATTTTAGAGACCCTTCAATAAAAATAGCCCATATAAAATTCGTTTTTTTTAATTAAGTAGGTAATTTACCTATATGAAAATAGGTAACTTACCTATTGATTTTTATAAATATGGTATGTAATTTTGTACACTTCTATTAAGCATGACCAAAAAAAACCGTTCCTACACATTATATAAAAACTTATAAAAATGAGTGATGCACCAATAATCAAGAGAAACTGGAAGTACTATTTAGGTATTATCCTTTTTATTTATAGTTTTATCCCTTACATTGCAACTGGCTTAATTTTCTTTTTCAATGTGCCCATTGGTCAGTTAATAGCACTTATAGGCGCTTTCCTAACTTCTGCAGAAGTTTCATTTGCTATCAGTATTGTATTACTAGGCAAACCATTCCTTCTGATAATTAAAACAAAATTCAAAAGCTTGTTCAAGCGTAACGAAGAGCCTCGTGTTACAAAGCCAATTAGTAAATTGCGTCATTACATAGGTATTACCCTTCTATTGTTAAGTTTCTTTCCTGATTTATTAGTGATTACCCTATTGTTCTTAGGGAGTTTTGACACAGAGACAGGAAATATGATCCTCTTAGCAATAATGCTTGGCGGAACAACACTCTTCATTACAGGCCTCTTTGTAATGGGCAGTGGTTTTTGGGATCGATTACAAAATCTATTTAAGTGGCAAAATAACGAATTAACAGTATAGCTCATTAAAATTTATTACTCATTAAAATTTACATCATGAAAACAGCCCAATTAACACCAGCAGAAAATCTATTGAACCTATTACTTACAACAGCAGACCTTTTTAATTCCAGATCAGATCTAAAAAATGAAATGAAAGGAACGCAAGGATGGATAAACACAATTATTGGATTTAAAACCAATGATAACAAAATGCAGCATGCTATCCAAATTAAAGATGGCCATATTAGTGTGATCAAAAACACTATTCCATCAAATGCAGGGGCTACTTTAGTTTTTGCAACAGAGGAAGATTTGAGTAACTATCAGACAGCTGATAACGATGAGGTTTCCCGAATGATTCTTTCAAGCCGAGTACGTGTAGAAGGAAATGTTGCCCTGTATGGATACTTTACTTATTTAGGAAATCTTTTATTTGGTCAGGATGAGATTAAGGCTTCAGAAGCACAAAAAAAGGAGCACAAAAAGCAAAGTTTGGAAGCCGCTAAAAATGTAAATACAGAAGGTCGTAATTATAGAAAAAATCGTTCAGATGGTAGGTTAAGTGCAAAAAATGTAGACCCAGGAGTTCATTGGCTCAACGATCCATACTTATCAAAGTATAGCCTTGAAGATTTTCCTAGATTAAAAAAGTTTAAGGAAGTATACCACAAAACCCTACCTGAAGTTTCAGCTGAACAAGGCAAATTATTAACTGATTTTCATCTAAAGAATGGATATGAAGAAAAAAAGGATGGAACACCTTGGGATCCATCATTACGGATGGCAGAAGGTTATTATTATCTCATGTCAAATAAGAAGCCAGTAATTAGTCCGAATGAATTATTAGCTGGTAGCTTCACTCCTAATCCAATTAACGGATCTATCACTCAGCCATACACAATTGGATGGTCTATTTGGGGTGAACTAAGAACAATTCATGGCAGAGAGCTTGATCCATATGATATAACTGAAGAAACAATTCAAACACTTCATAAGCATGTTTTTCCATTTTGGATGAATCGTAATGTACACCAGCGTTGGTTAGACAAATTTGATAACTCAATGCCAACTCAAATAAATGATAGGTTATTTTGTTTAAATTTATGGGGACTTGTTTCTTTACACCCAGGATGTCCGGGGTTCGAAAAAGTGGTTAAGTTAGGCCTAAATGGTTGTAGAGACGAAGTTACTCAGGAGTTAATAAATGATCCTGATGCTGATCAAGAAAAGATAAATACTCTTAATGCCATGAAAATAAGTTTGGACGCAGTTTCAGCTTATGCTGGTAATTTGGCTAAACAAGCCATGAAAGAGGCTGAAATGGAAACTAATCCTAAAAGAAAGAAGGAACTTGAAGAAATTCATGCTAGACTGTTGAGAGTGCCTGATAAGCCTGCAGAAACTCTTGCCGAGGCTGCCCAAACACTATGGATTATGTTTATTGCCATGGGATTAGAATCAATGGACGATGACCTTGCAATAGGCAGAATGGACCAAATTCTTCAACCATTTTTTAATTCAGATATTAAGAAATTACCTTCAAAAACAGATCAGTCAGGATATATCAAAAACTCCATTGA
Source organism: Bacteroidota bacterium (assembly GCA_045267845.1). Lineage (GTDB taxonomy): Bacteria > Bacteroidota > Bacteroidia > Bacteroidales > F082. The sequence continues at coordinate 4,724 of JASFZK010000058.1, forward strand.
AGTAGTTGGTTGTCTATTTATGAGAATAACTAGTCATCGAATTGGAGCACCAACAATCGCGTCATGGCAAAACTCAGGAGCTCCTCCTACTTCAACAACTATTGTTGGGGGGGTAACTCCTGAAGGCAAAGATGCTGTTAACGATATGTCTTACGTGGTACTAAAAGTTGCCGAAATGCTTAGTCTTAATGACCCAAATATGCATGCACGCTTTATGCCAGAGGTCAATAGCCAAACTTATCTTAAACGACTATGTGAAGTGAATTATATTACCTGTGGCACCCCAGGAATACACAATGATGAAGCTGTAATAAAATCATTAAGTCAAAATGAAGGCTGGGCAATTGAAGATATCAGAGACTGGACACCAACAGGATGTGTTGAGCCAGTAATACCGGGTAAACATCTAGCATGTACCGGAGATATTGATTCGAACCTAATGGCACCATTTACAATGGCGTTGAATAATGGTTACCATCCTGTTGCTATGTGGGATCTGGGTCCAAAGACTGGAAAAATTGAAGACTTTAAAACTTTTGATGAATTTTATACTGCTTTTCAAAAACAGTTTGAATATATTTACGAGCAAGCATTTATTGGGTCTAAGGAACTTCTTGAGGTGCATCAATTTCTTGTACCATCCCCTTTATACTCTGCAATAACCGAGGGATGTGTTACGAGTGGCCGTGGGGTTACTCGTGGAGGAGCAAAATACAACTCCTCAGGTGCTTCATTAATTGCTCTTTCTGATGTTATTGACTCATTGATGGTGATCAAAAAACTTGTCTTTGATGAGAAAAAGTTGCTATTTAAAGAGTTGAAAGATGCAATTGATAATAATTTTGAAGGATACTCAAAGGTTCATGCCATGACAATGAATGGTGTGTCTAAATTTGGCTCTGGAGATCAGGAAGCTCTTGATATGGCACACCGAGTAACTCATATGGTGGCAGATATGTTACATAATCAGGATAACGGAAGAGGTGGTACTTATTCAACAGGCTATCGATCGAATAACAATCACACAGTTTATGGTAGAGTTTCTGGTGCATCACCTTCCGGGAGATTAGCTGGCATGCCTTTTACACCGGGTCTAACTCCAAATTCTTCAGCTTCAAATAACATTTTGGATAACCTACTGGATGTTGCTAAATTGGACCCATTAACACTTGATAATAATATTGCCTTCAACGTCCGACTTTCATTCTCCAAGAGCAATACATATGAAGAGAACATCGATAAAGTAGTTGATATTGTTAATACTTATTTTGATGCCGGCGGCATGCAGATACAGTTTATTATGATTGATACTGATACATTGAAAGATGCAATGGCTCATCCCGAATACTACCCTGATGTTATTGTACGCATATCAGGATATACTGGTTATTACATACAAATGCAACGTGATTTACAATTGGAAATTATTGGAAGAAGTGAATTTGGAATTTAGTAAACCATGCTCGGCTGACAGGTCAGTCTGTCGGTCGGGCTTTTTTAAAACTATTTATACTACCTGTGATGAAATCTAACAAACAAATGTCCTATTTTATTTTGCATAAAGAGGAAATTATGGCAGCATTTGGCGAGATTAATAAGGGAGTTAAGCAATATCTTCCATCAATTTGTAATCAAGCTAAAGCTGACCTTATATGTAAAGATGCACAATTGGAATTAGACAAACTAATTCCACATCTCCCTGATATTGGTGAAAGTAATAATGAGCTAAATGAGGGAATGATAATGGTTGCTATATCTATTTCATATTACAAGGTATTCGTAAGGCAAAAATTATCGGTTGAGTTACTAGGAAAGATGCTTTATGATCTTAGAGCCTTTCAGTTTAGTGAAATGACTGAAGAAGAGAAAAATGCTATTACGGATGAAACGTTCTCCTCTAAACGACTAAACGAACAACGACTTTGGACAAAATGGTCACTGAAGTGCATTTATCCATACAACTGGGCTGCACAATTTGTTGAAGGAGATGGTAAGGAGTTTGATTATGGTACAGATTACGTTGAGTGTGGTGTGGTTAAAGTTTGTCATAAATTTGGTGCCGATAAGGTAATTCCTTTTATCTGCCTAATGGACTTGCTGGAAAGTAATGTGCTTGGATTAGGGCTTCAGAGAACAAAAACATTGGCTGATGGAGATAATATTTGTGATTTCCGCTTTAAAAGAGGCCGTCCAACTAATCGAACATGGGATACTGAAATCGAAAAAATAAGAAAACTTATTAACAACCCTTCGTATACACCCATTTTAAAAGGACATTTATGAGTAGCTGTTTCATGAAACTTGATTCTTTCTTGGCATTTTGTTTTCTGATATTTTGTTCTCAGTTGCAAGCAAATGGTAAAAGTATCACAGCCACAGATACTGTATCTAATTTAGCAGCAGATGTTCAAAACCCTGTGGCTAATATGATTAGTATTCCCTTTCAGTTAGATATTTTTAACAATATTGGCTCAGAGAATAAGACTGCTGTTGCACTAAGCATACAGCCTGTTATACCAATTAAACTATCAGCTAATTGGAATATAATTACAAGGACTATAATTCCGCTCATCTATTTGCCTGATGGGTTCAATGGGTTGGACATTCTTCCACAAAATGTTACTGACAACACAAAAATTGGATTAGGAGATATTAATATTAGCGGGTTTTTATCCCCTGCCGAGCCAGGAAAAATTATTTGGGGAGTGGGGCCATGTATTAATTTACCAACTGCCAGTAATTCATATTTAGGTTCACAAAAATGGAGCGCTGGACCAACTTTTGCTGTACTTACTCAGCCAGAACCATGGACAATAGGAATTCTTGTTAATCAATTGTGGTCGTTTGCAGGAGATAAAGAGAGTAGTGATGTAGACCAAATAATGATTCAACCTTTTTTTGGATTTAACCTTTCAAAAGGTTGGTATCTGACATCTAGCCCTATTATTACGCGTGATTGGACCGTTTCAAATAAAGATGGCTGGATGATTCCAATAGGAGCTGGTTGTGGACGAATAATTACAATTGGTAAGCTACCTGTTAATATTAGTTTAGAAGGATATTATTATGTGGACAGGCCAGTTGGTGGACCAGATTCGTCATTACGTTTTACAATTGAACTTCTTCTTCCTCAATAAAACAAGAATGATGCAGCCCAATAATATACCATTGATTGTAAGTATTGACGGAAACTCTCATGTTGACGGACCTGGTATTCGGTCAGTTATTTTCTTTAAAGGATGTCCTCTCGATTGTATTTGGTGCCAGAATCCGGAAAGTAAAAATATTTCATCAGAATTGTGGTGGGAAAAGGAAAAATGTATTGATTGTGAGGAGTGTATTAAAGTTTGCCCCGAGGGAGCAATCTCAAAGAATAATCCTTTTTATATAAACAGAAATATTTGTACGTTTTGTTTCAAATGTGTGGAGGTTTGTCCGTCCAAAGCCATGAGCAAAGTTGGAAACAAAATGAGTGTTGATGAAATGGTAAAGCAGGTGATTAGGTATAAACCGTTCTTTGATAGGTCTGGCGGTGGGGTTACGTTATCAGGAGGTGAGCCAACCCTGTCTATGAAGTTTGTTTCGTCTTTACTTAAAAGATTTAAAGATGAAGGAATTCATACACTTTTGGAAACAGCAGGAATATTTAATCTTGAAAGGTTTGAGTCATTAATTCTTAAATACGTTGATATAATTTATTTTGACATTAAATTTATCGATCCTATCATGCACAAGCGCTATTGTGGAGTTACAAATGAGCTAATAATTAATAACTTTATTCAACTACACAACAAATCACAAAGTAATAATTTTGATTTAGTACCACGAACACCATTGATACCTGGAATAACGGATAGTGATGTGAATATTCATCAGATAATGAAATTTTACAAAGAGCATCAAATTCAAAAAGCTGTGTTTTTACCAAACAATCCAGCCTGGATGCAAAAACTCGAAAAGTCAGGAAAAAGTATAACATTTGATACTGATGATCCAATATATAAGTTTTATGATATTAAAAAAGAAGAAAAGCTTAAAAACTACTTTTCTGAAAATGGGATTGAAATAGTTTTTGGGTAAGGTCTATAATCCTCCATTTGTTTCTTTTAATAGAAAGAATATCTTTTCAGCCTCTGGCAAAGACTATGTCATAAACTAACAAACTTTGTTGGATAGTATTGATATAAGAAACAAATAATCTTTATCTAACAACAGTTACCATCCCTTTATAATTAATAACCTGATGACGATAATCTGTTCCACTAATTTGATAAACATATGTACCTGAAGGAACTAAATTA
>JASFZK010000059.1:0-3566 GCA_045267845.1 Bacteroidota bacterium
CCATATGCATCGTAGCCCATGGGATGCAGCACGTTAAAGCCTTTGTGGCGCTTAAAACGCGAATAAATATCAGAAGCAATATATCCCAACGGGTGACCCACATGCAACCCCGAACCCGAAGGATAAGGGAACATGTCAAGCACATAAAACTTAGGTTTTGTATTATCAATTTTGGCCTTGAATGTTTGGTTTTTGCTCCAATATTTCTGCCACGTATTCTCTATTTCTTTAAAATCGTATCCCATTTGCGATGTTCGATATATTATGATTTGCGAATTTGCAAAAGTAACAAAACTATGGGTTTGAAATAGTTGGTATTAAATATCAATTTTTATGAGGGCGGCTTATCGCGCTTTCCGTTTGTAGTTGTTTCATACTGATTGTATTTTTGTAAAGCAATAACGTGTCTTCCTTCGTCAGTCTCCTTTTGCTTACAAAAATTACATCAGTATTTCAACAAGCTACCACTGCAATCACGGCCACAGTGCAGGTTATCATAACCAACGGTAACAAAAAAAGAGTATTGATATTTAAAGCACCAATTTTGACTTTAATAGCTTGTTATGGTTTTGAAATCAACTTCTCCAATTTTCTCTCCCATTTTAACCTCTGTTTCAAGTCCGTTGGCTGTATTTTCTAGTAGGTCGGTATCAATAATTATTTTGTCTTTTTCAAACAGTAGTACAACTGTTGATCCGCCAAATTTAAAATACCCCTTTTCAGCACCTTTGGTAATGCTATTTGCTTTGTAAGTTTGAATTATACTTCCAACCATTGTAGCACCAACTTCAGCCATAATTACATCACCAAAATTATTAGTAACAATGCTAACATATTCTCTTTTGTTAAGAAAAAATATTTCAACCATTTGCCTTAAGGCAATTGGGTTTACCGAGTATAAATCACCTTCAATTAAAGTTGGTTGTGATGCATAGCCACTAACCGGAAAATGAAAACGGTGGTAGTCATAAGGAGCCAGGCGAACTATAATTAAACTGCCATTACTATATTTATTAGCTAGGCTTTGATTATCCAAAAATGAATTCACATCAAACCGGGCCCCTTTAATAATAAAATCAGTATTGTTAATGTTTGAATATGCTAAAATTTTACCATCGGCTGGTGATACAATTACATTTGAATTAGTATCAACAGGTCGAGCACTTTTTTTTAATTTACGATAAAAAAAATCGTTAAAACTATTGTACTCCTCAGTTTTAGCAATATTCATATCAATATTAAACTCCTCAATAAACGGCTCTATTTTTTCACCTGACGACTCCGAATCCATTTCATCGCCATACCATGTTGAAATAAACTTGCGTTTAACAATACCAAACATCGAAGCTTTGCCAACAGGGTTATTATACAACCATACCAACCATTTTTCTTCTGCTATTTTTTCAGTTTTAATTATCCCGGTTTCACGCTCCACATAATTATTTGGCAATGGCTTGGGCATTGGGTAAAAAGCTATACCAAGCACAATGGCCAGTATAATAATGGCAATTAGTTTTTTATTAATTTTCATGGGTTAGGTCTAATTCAAAGTTAACTTATCAAACGGAATATCCATGAGGTGGTAAACCTCCCAACCAATAAAATCGAAATGCCACCACTCATGTGGGTAAACCCTAAACCCATGATTTTGCATTACATTGATGAGCATATCACGATTTTTAATAACATTTGCCGGAAGGTTTTTGTACTCTGGATGGGCTACTTCTGTAAAATCGTCATATGCAGTAGGCATTTGTATTTCTTCACCAGTTTTTAAATCAATAATACTAACATCTACGGCAGCCCCACGATTATGCCTTGAGCCACTCCAAGGTGATGCCACAAAATTAGTGTCTTTATATATTTCGAAAAACTTTACAGTTGCCGAATATGGTCTGTATGCATCAAATACAACAATACCCAACCCCTGTTTGTTTAATTCTTTTTGTATAATTTTTAGGGCATCTGCAACGGGTTGCCTTGCAAATGCTTTAGGACTTTTGTACACAATTTCGCCTGTAAAATTATTTGTAGTTGCGTACCTTATGTCGAGTTTTATATCAGGTACAACATCAATAATTTCCACAAGTTGATATGCAGGGTGTTCTTTAACCTGGGCATTATATATTGATGTATCACGAATTATAATCAAGTTTTTTTCATACCTGGATTGTCCTAAACTAATTATAGGTAGGAGTAGAATCAATAAATTTATTAGCGAAAATTTCATATGGAATTCAGAATAATGTTAAGGAAATTATTTTTTTGTAGATTTTAAATATTTACGATAGGCTATTTCTATTAAAAATGAGCCAGCAATCATCACCAACAGAATAAAAATTTCCCATTGTGTACTTGTATCTTTCATGGTTGCATATATTAAGGCACCAAATGCAATTGCACAAGCTAATGCAGCAATAAAGCTTATAATTCTTGAGCTCTGGGTTACTTTATACATCTTAAAATTAGCAATATTAACTACCATAAAAATCAATAAAAATCCTGCGCTACCCATTGTTGCTATGGCACTTAGAGGAATAAAATTGGCAACAAATAATGATAATACGGCAAAAATAATCATACCATAAACAGGTTGGTTACGCACCGATTTTTCGAGTATTGCTGGTAGCTCACCCGACTTAGCAATAGAATATGTTAATCGACCCGATCCATAATAAGTTGCATTTATTGCTGAGCTGGTGGCAAGTAGAGCGGCAACAGAAATAATTATCAAGCCCGGTTTCCCCATAAACTGTATGGCTGCTTCAGAAAGGACATGCTCACTGTTTTTTGCTATTTCGGTAAAACTAAGATGGCCAACCACCACAATAACAATTAATACATAAAGGATTATCGCAATTAGAACACCACCAATAAAAGCAATTGGCAGAGCTTTTTTTGGATTTTTTATGTTATTACTTGCATTGGCAATTAGTTCAAATCCTTCATAGTTTAAAAATATTATAAAAGCTCCCGAAACCATAGCAACAGGTTCAACCCAATTTGATGTATCCATTTGATGCCAATCGATTGGTGAGAAAAATCCAAATACCAAAAAAATTGCCAGAAGAACCATTTTGATTAAATTCAAACTATTCTCTGATTTTATAACTAGCGAGGCACTAAAGTAATTAATCACAGCAAGCGAAATAAGCACAAAAGAAAGTAGTGCATGTTTAAGCCATGGATACCATTCGGCCGGGAATAGTCGGGCACCATATGCCCCAAATGCATATGCGTAAATTGATATAAGAATAATATATGATAGAACGAGTAAATTGTTAATGCTGCCAGTTAAAATACCACTTCCAAAAGCCTTATTTATAAAGTAAACTGTGCCACCATTATTTGGTAAATAGAGTGAAAGTTTCCAATATGAATAGGCGGTTAGTAATGCAACAATTCCGGCAATAATAAATGCCATTGGAGCCGAACCTCTGGTTAGCTCAACAGTTAATCCGGTTACTGCAAAAATACCACCACCAACCATTCCACCGATGCCGATGGATAATGCCGAAAATGTACCAATCTTAGATTCTTGCATACTATTAGCCTTTAATTTTTTT
>JASFZK010000060.1:0-5419 GCA_045267845.1 Bacteroidota bacterium
AATAATTTCAGCATCAGCTATTAATGAATCTGCAATTTGTAAAGCTTGTTGCTTTTGAAAATTATCTAATTCTTTTTGCAGACTATGTTGCTGGTCAATTATACTAATAACTGCAGGTACAATATTTGGTTGATTCTTAAACAGACCTTTAATTGTATTCAACGTATTAACTTGGCCATAAACATACTCTTCTGCCTTTTCACCGGTAACGGCTTCAATCCGCCTAACCCCAGCAGCAATTCCACTTTCAGAAATAATCTTAAAAAATCCAATATTACCAGTTGCACCCACATGAGTACCACCACAAAGCTCTATGGAAAATTCAGGGTTAAACGAAACTACCCTTACGCTATCACCATATTTTTCGCCAAATAATGCCATGGCACCCATTTCTTTGGCATCCGCCATTGAAATATTCGGCTTAATATCTCGAATTATATTTTCTCTAATTTGAAAGTTAACCAGTTTTTCAACTTCCACAATTTCAGCATCTGTCATTTTACTAAAGTGTGAAAAATCAAAACGTAGCCTATCTTCATTTACAAGCGACCCTTTTTGCTCAACATGACTACCCAATACTTTGCGCAAAGCAGCATGCATTAAATGAGTTGCACTATGATTAGCTGTAGTGAGATTTCTTTTTTCCTCATTAACTTTTGCAATAAATTCGCTTTCCGGAAACTTAGGCTCATCAACTACAATATGTACAAACTGGTTATTCTCCTTTTTTGTATCAATAATTTGAAGCGTTTCGTGAGTAGAACTTAAGGTTCCTCTATCACCAACCTGCCCACCAGACTCAGCATAGAAAGGTGTTGTTTGTAGAATAATTTCGTAATTAATTTTTTTATTCCGTATTACTTTGCGATACTTAATAATATTTGTTTTAGTTTCTAGTGAGTCAAAACCTACAAACATAGTCTCATCATCATGTTTATGCACTGCGATCCAATCGCCAGTATCAACAGAAGCAGCTTTTCGAGATCGAGCTTTTTGAGCATCCATACCCTTTTTAAAACCATCCATATCAATGGTCATTCCTTTTTCACGGGCAATGAGTTGCGTTAAGTCGATGGGGAAACCAAAGGTGTCAAATAACTCGAAAGCAAAATCACCAGCTATTTCTTTATCATCTTTATGAGTATCAATATATTTCTCAAACTTTTTTATCCCATGAGCCAGAGTTCTTAAAAACGAGACTTCCTCCTCTTTAATAACCTGACTTATGAACTTTTGTTGAGTTCTAATCTCAGGAAAGGCACCTCCAAGCTGTTCATCAAGAACAGGTAAAAGTTTATAAATAACAGGTTCTTCAAAACCCAGAAAAGTAAAGCCATAACGTACAGCTCTCCTTAATATCCTACGAATAACATAACCTGCCCCAGTATTGGAAGGTAATTGTCCATCAGCAATTGCAAAGGCAACAGCCCTCAAATGATCAGCCATTACACGCATTGCAATATCTGCTTCTTTATTTTGCGAATATGTTTTTCCTGAAAGATTAGCAATTTCACTAATAATTGGAGTGAAAATATCAGTATCATAATTTGATCGCACACCTTGCAGTACCATTGCAAGACGTTCAAAACCCATTCCTGTATCAACATGTTTAGCTGCAAGTGGTAATAATTCACCATTTGCCAATCGATTAAATTCAATAAAAACGAGGTTCCATATTTCGATAACCTCAGGGTGATCTTGATTTACCAATTCACTTCCAGGAGCTTTTTTTCTTTCTTCAAGAGTACGAATATCAACATGAATTTCGGAGCAAGGTCCACATGGTCCCGTTTCACCCATTTCCCAAAAATTATCCTTTTTCGAGCCTTTAAGTATCCTTTCATCTGGCAAAAACTTCTTCCAAACATTATACGCATCACTATCAGCTGATAACCCATCTTTAACATCACCTTCAAAATAAGTAACGTAAAGTTGGTCCTTCGAAATTTTATATACTTCTGTAAAAAGCTCCCATGCCCAACTAATTGCTTCTTCTTTAAAATATCCTTTTTCGTTACCAGACGGATCACCAAAAGACCAGTTACCAAGCATTTCAAACATAGTATGATGGTAAGTATCATGCCCAACCTCCTCAAGATCATTATGTTTACCACTTACCCTTAAGCATTTTTGCGTGTCGGTAACACGAGGATTAATAATTGGTGAATTGCCTAAAAACAAATCCTTAAACTGGTTCATTCCTGCATTTGTAAACATTAAAGTGGGGTCGTTTTTAACAACCATTGGTGCAGATGTAACAATTTTATGCTGTTTGCTCTCAAAAAAATCAAGAAAAGCTTTTCTTATATCTAAAGACTTCATATTGTATTAGTTAACAATCCTATGTTGAAATATTATTAATTTAAAGATTGCAAATTTAGCCTAAATAATTAATTTCGCATTTTACATCTTAAAAAAATGGCTAAAACCAAGTATGTTTTTAATGATAAATCGCTTTCGTATGAAAAAGCAAGAACTACTCCCTTGCAGCGATTTTTCAAAATATTGCTGTTTATTATAACAGCAACTGCCTCTGCATTTGCAATAATTTTTATATCATATACATTTTTTGAATCGCCTAAGGAAAGAATTCTCAAAAGTGAAGTATCCCAATATGAGCTCCAATATCAAATAATGAACAACAGGCTTGATAACCTTCAAAACCTTGTGGATGAAATGTCAGACAGAGATGACAATATCTATAGAATTATTTTTGAAGCAGAACCAATACCTAAATCGGTTCGTCAAGCTGGGTACGGTGGTATTGACCGTTATATGAAGCTGGAAGGTTATAACAATTCGGAGTTGCTTACAAAAACAGCTAAAAAGCTTGACAACATAGCTAGCGAGCTGTATGTTCAATCAAAATCATTTGACGAAGTTTATGAGATGGCTCGAAATAAGGAAAAAATGCTAGTCTGTATTCCTGCCATCCAACCAGTTAACAACAAGGAACTTAAGCGATTATCTTCATATTACGGCTACCGTATTGATCCAATTTACAAAATCAAAAAGTTTCATGCAGGTGTAGATTTTAGTGCACCAAAAGGAACTCCAATCTACGCAAGTGGAGCTGGCAAAGTTATTAAAGTGCACCGTTCACGTCGTGGATATGGTAATACGGTAACAATTGATCATGGTTATGGATATGTTACTTTTTACGCTCATATTGAAGAGATAAAAGTGAAAAAGAATGAAAAAGTTATACGGGGTCAAATTATTGCCACCGTTGGAAATACTGGTAAATCTACAGCTCCCCATTTACACTACGAGGTAAGAAAAAATAATCGGACAATAAATCCCATTTACTATTTTTTCAATGATTTATCTCCTGGCGAATTTGAGACTCTACTTAGTTTATCGAAATTACCAAATCAGTCGTTAGATTAATATAAAAACCGCAATATGACTGACAAATTATATTCTAAAATAGGAGACGTTGCCAAGACTTTTAATGTGAATACTTCGTTGATAAGATATTGGGAACAGGAATTCGATTTTATTAAACCCAAGAAAAATACCAAAGGCACAAGGTACTACACCAACAAGGATATTGATAATTTCGAAATAATACATCATCTCATCAAAGAAAAAGGGATGACAATACAAGGTGCGAAAGATTATATTGCACATAGAAAAGAGAATAAGTCGATGGAAAAGCTTGAAGTTATTGTTACATTAAAAAAAACACGAGAATTACTCGCCGATATACGAGAAGTACTCCAAAATAAAAGTGAGGTTTAAATCGCAATTGATAACGTACATTATGAGAAAAGCAATTCTATTTTTTTTGATAACAGTCTTTTTAGGATTATTTAACCCAACAATTGCGCAGGAAGAAAACTCAATATCCAAAGCACGAAAGGATAATTTGATTGAGTTGCTAAACTACAGGTATAAGGGAGGTTACTACACATTTGAGAAAGTGTTTAAACAAACTGTTGAATATCCACCAATGGCTATAGGGAATTGCATAATGGGAATAGCAATTATTTCGTTTAGAGTTAATTGCGAAGGCGAAGTTTACGACATTAAAAACAAAACCCCTTTGGGTTTTGGAATTGATCGTGAAATTTCTGCATTTTTTGCAAAAACAAATGGACAGTGGAATACTTGTCGTGATGATAAATACACAAAATTTGAAATTCCAATACAGTTTAAATTAAAAGGTACTGAAACCAATAACGACGATGCTTTGTTAGTGCTTGAAGCTGATAACCCTGGGTATTTGTGCAATGATGATGAATATTACATTGCTAAAATGGAAAAGTATTTAGAAAAAGGCAAGGATAGAAAGGCACTTCAGTATATTGAAATTATGGTGCGTCGTGATCCTTATAATTCTCGCTATCAAGATTTGAGAAAGAAATTACTTGGTATCGAGTAACATATTGTTTTGCTAAATATTAACTGTAATATCACATTGAAATAATTATGCTTGAGCAAATATTAACATATGACAAAGAGCTTCTGATGTTAATAAATGGGGCTCATAACCAAGTTGTTGATGTCATAATGGTATTTATTAGCTCAAAACTTGGCTGGCTTCCATTATATGTTTTCCTCATATTTATTATTGCAAAAGATTATGGCCGAAAAACATGGCTTGTGCTTGTTATTGTTGGTTTAACAGTTCTTTTATCTGATCAAATTTCTGTACAACTATTCAAAAACGTATTCCTAAGGTTAAGGCCATGTCATGAAGAAAGCCTATCAGGGCTATTACATCTTGTAAAATCATGCGGCGGTAAATATGGCTTTATCTCATCACATGCAACGAATAGTTTTTCAATTACAACCTTGGTAATATTACTTCTTAGAAATAAACATATATGGATTTGGCCGGTTATGCTCATATATGGATTGTTAATCATCTACAGCAGAGTTTATCTTGGCGTTCATTACCCAACAGATGTGATAGCTGGATCAGTTGTTGGTATTGCAATTGGAACCTCAACTTACTTTCTTTTTAAGTATCTCAAAAATTTTATCTAAATTTTTTGCGCCATGTTTGATTCTTTTATTGGATAATCAAACAGTCTCATTATATTTGCCACCTTAATAATTAAGGAAAAGGCTTGAAAATCGCGGTAAATACCAGATTGTTACTTAAAAACAAGTTGGAAGGAATAGGTTGGTTTACTTATGAGTCGCTTAAGCGAATAGTAAAATCACATCCCGAACACGAGTTTTATTTTATTTTCGACCGAAAATATGATGATGAGTTTATATTTGGTGATAATGTAACACCTGTGGTAGTTGGTCCTCCGGCACGCCATCCCATTCTCCATTATATTTGGTATGAAATATCGATACCTCGCGTATTAAAAAAGATTAACCCTGATATCTTTATTTCACCCGATGCATTTATTTCACTTAATTCAAAATATCCTGATTTAATTGTTATCCACGATTTAAA
>JASFZK010000061.1:0-8348 GCA_045267845.1 Bacteroidota bacterium
AAGTCAAACGAACAAACTACAAAGGAGACCTTAAAATGGGTACATATTGCTATAAGCAATGCAAAACGAAATTTTGTGGGCACATATCACAAAATCAAAACCAAGTATCTACAGCTTTATCTAAATGAGTTTATTTATAAGCTCAATAGAAGGTATTTTGGCGAAAGAATTTTTGATAGGCTTGTGATAGCTAGCATCACAGCTAATGGACATTAAGCGGATATACAAAAACATTTTTTTAATAATCACTTTTAGACCTTTTAATCATATCTTTGACGCTATTTGGAACATTATGAGTTTTATAGAAGAAATTAACAGACGAAGAACCTTTGGTATTATTTCGCATCCAGATGCGGGGAAAACAACTTTAACTGAAAAGCTGTTACTTTTTGGCGGTGCTATTCAGGAAGCTGGAGCTGTAAAAAGTAACAAAATAAAGAAAGGTGCAACCAGTGATTTTATGGAAATTGAGCGTCAGCGTGGTATTTCTGTCGCTACTTCTGTTTTAGCTTTTGAGTATGATGGTATAAAAATTAATATTCTCGATACGCCTGGGCATAAAGATTTTGCGGAAGATACTTTTAGAACACTTACTGCGGTTGATAGTGTTATTGTAGTTATTGATGTGGCAAAAGGAGTAGAAGAGCAAACTGAAAAGCTCGTTGAAGTCTGTAGAATGCGAAACATCCCTATGATTGTTTTCATTAATAAAATGGATAGAGAGGGAAAAGATGCTTTCGATCTTTTAGATGAAATTGAACAAAAGTTAGGATTAAAAGTGGTTCCTTTAAGTTTCCCAATTGGTATGGGTTACGATTTTAAGGGTATTTATAATATTTGGGAAAAGAATATTAATTTATTTAGTGGAGATAGCAGAAAAGATATTGAAGAGACTATAGAAATTTCAGATTTATCATCTCCAGAATTAGATACCTTAGTTGGGGATAAGGCTGCCAATACTTTAAGAGAAGAAATTGAATTGGTCGAAGGTATTTACCCAAAATTCAACAAAGAAAATTATCTTAACGGAAACTTACAGCCTGTATTCTTTGGTTCTGCCTTAAACAATTTTGGAGTAAGAGAACTACTTGATTGTTTTGTAGATATTGCACCAACTCCAAGAGCTAAACAAAGTGAAGAACGTTTAGTACAACCTGACGAAAATAAATTTAGTGGTTTTGTATTTAAAATACACGCCAATATGGACCCAAACCACAGAAATCGCTTAGCTTTCGTGAAAATTGTTTCTGGTGAGTTTAAAAGAAATGCACCATACTTGCATGTTAGAAATAATAAAAAAGTAAAATTCTCTAGTCCTAATGCCTTTTTTGCTGAAAAGAAGGAGATAGTAGATATTTCATATCCAGGAGATATTGTTGGTTTGCAAGATACCGGGAATTTTAAAATAGGAGATACTTTAACCGAGGGTGAAATACTAAATTATAAAGGTGTTCCAAGTTTTTCACCGGAACATTTTAGATATATTAATAATGCAGATCCTTTAAAATCTAAACAACTTTTTAAAGGCATCGACCAGTTAATGGATGAAGGTGTTGCTCAGCTTTTTACACTTGAGCTTAACGGCAGAAAAGTAATTGGAACTGTTGGTGCACTACAATACGAAGTTATTCAATATAGATTAGAACACGAATATGGAGCAAAATGTTCTTACGAAAATTTGAATGTACATAAAGCGTGTTGGGTAGACCCAAAAGATTCTAAAAGTGAAGAATACAAAGAATTTGTTAGAGTAAAACAGCGTTTTCTAGCAAAAGACAAACATAATCAGCTAGTATTTCTAGCAGATTCTCCTTTTTCATTGCAAATGACACAGCAAAAATATCCTAGTATCACGTTTCATCTTATTTCAGAATTCAACTAATTCAAGCAGCTATTTTATTGATAATTTGGTTTTTAATCGATAATTTATTACATTTAGTCGATTATTTGAATTTTATACCTGCAGCAATATACATTCAAATAGAATCATAAACACCAAATAATGACCTACTTATGGAAACAAAAGCCAATGTTTTCAGTAATTCAGATATTACTGTAACTTTTAATCCCTGTGCTTGCATACATGCCGAGCATTGTGCAAAAGAGCTTTCAAATGTATTTCAAGATTCTGTTATTCCTTGGATTGACCTTGAAGCTGCTTCTAACAAGAAAATAATACAACAAGTTAAAAAATGCCCTTCTGGAGCTTTACAATTTCATTACAATAGCGAGGATAGAGAGGTCGCATAGATCTAGCTTTTGTTCGTTATGATAAGTACAAAACCTCAGTTTTGCTAATTAGCAAGTGAAATGAGCCTTAAATAATTTATACCAACAATCATTCAAAATAAGCCATATAATTCGTTTAGTTCACTATTTTTTATTTAATAAATAGGAGTTCATGAATCTTTGATTTCTATCACGCCCATATTTCAATATAAAATGAAACCAGAACTAACGGCTATGTTTTAATTTTCTATCTTATCTGTACCTGATATAATTCAAATTATTTATGGCTCATTTTAAACAATAATTGGTATTACTTCTATTTCACATCCATTAAAGTGAAAACTTTCAGATAGTCTCATGAGATTGCCACGTCGCTTAAAAAAGCTCCTAGCAATGACATTACGACTTTACTCTTTTGTAGCTACGTTTGATGATGTCGGTAAGTTTTCGGCATAAAAAAACTACCTAACAAGTTATAAAAATAAAAGCTCTTGAAAATTTCAAGAGTTTTTATTTTTATGCTTGACCAGTTGGCCCAAAATTTAAAGGTATTGGTGGTTTGCTCAAGTATACATTTCGAGCAACCTCATAAGTATTAAATTTGAGAATTCATTACAATCAATTATGCCTGACCAGTTGGACCAAAGTTTAATGGTATAGGTGGTTGCTCGTAATCCTTAATTTCACCATGAGCATTTTCAAACCTGGATATGTTTTCACCTAAAGCTTTTAGCAAGCGTTTAGCATGTTGTGGCGTTAATATTATTCGAGATTTCACTTTACTCTTTGGAATCCCAGGCATAATATTTACAAAATCTACAACAAACTCTGAAACTGAATGATTAATAATAGCTAAGTTAGAATAGGTACCTTCTGCTACTTTTTCATCTAATTCAATGTTTATCTGACCTTGCTTTTGATTATCTTTTTCGTTTGCCATTGAAAATTCTATTTTTCACTTCCACGAAAGTGGAAGTCTTATTATACATCTGTTAGTTATATAAAAAACCTTCAAGTGAAAATTACAAGAAGGTTTTATTTTTATCTCTCATTAGCAGTAAGCTATTATATGAGATCCTGAAACAAGTTCAGGATAAATTCGACTTAAGGGCTTTACTTCGTTTTTAACCTGTAAAGCCCCAGTCTTATTAATTATAATTTAATTCTTGTTTTACCTGCATCATTTCATCAAACTCTTCTTTAGAGCCAACAATGATATCTGTATAATTTCGCATACCTGTACCTGCTGGAATTCTATGACCAACAATTACATTTTCTTTCAATCCCTCTAAACTATCCACTTTACCAGCTACAGCTGCTTCATTAAGAACCTTAGTTGTTTCTTGGAATGATGCTGCAGAAATAAATGATTTTGTTTGAAGTGATGCTCTTGTTATACCTTGCAGTATTGGAGTAGCCGTTGCTGGCTTTGCGTCCCTTGCTTCAACAAGTTGCTTATCTTCTCTACGTAAAATCGAATTTTCATCTCTTAAGTCACGAGGTGAGATAATTTGACCTGCTTTTAGGCTTGATGAGTCTCCTGCCTCTTCAATCACTTTCATTCCGAAAATATCATCATTTTCTTTAATAAAATCAGATTTATGAGCTAGTTGATCTTCTAAGAAAATAGTATCACCAGAATCAATAATACGTACTTTACGCATCATTTGTCTTACAACAACTTCAAAGTGCTTATCGTTAATCTTCACACCTTGCAAACGATATACTTCTTGTACTTCATTTACCAAATATTGTTGAACCGCAGATGGACCTTTAATATTTAAGATATCGTTTGGCGTAATAGAACCATCAGAAAGTGGCATACCTGCTTTTACATAATCATTTTCCTGAACAAGAATTTGATTCGATAACTTCACTAAGTATTTCTTAATATCACCTGTTTTAGATTCTACAATAATCTCACGATTACCTCTCTTAATTTTTCCAAAAGACACAACACCATCAATAGCACTAACTACCGCAGGATTTGAAGGATTACGTGCTTCGAATAACTCAGTTACACGAGGTAAACCTCCTGTAATATCACCCGCCTTAGCAGATTTACGAGGTATTTTAACTAAAATCTTTCCAACTTTAATTTTCTCTCCATCGTCAATCATTAAGTGAGCTCCAACTGGTAAATTATAAGAACGTATCGTTTCTCCTTTAGCATCTTCAATATGAAGTGTTGGAATAAGTTTCTTATTTCTAGATTCAGAAATTACTTTTTCCTGGAAACCTGTTTGTTCATCAATCTCAACTTGATAAGTAATACCTTGTTCTATATTTTCATATTTTACTTTACCAGCAAATTCTGAAATAATAACACCATTATATGGATCCCATGAGCAAACAACATCTCCCTTACTTAACGTATCTCCATTTTTAACATGTATGTTTGAACCATAAGGAATATTGTTTGTACTTAAAACAATGCCTGTTTTCTTATCGGTAAGTTTAAGCTCTGATGTTCTAGAAATAACAATATCAACGATATTTCCTTCACTATCTTCACCTTTAACTGTTTTTAAATCTTCAATTTCAGCAACACCATCAAATTTAACAGCAAATTTATTGTCTTCAGAAATGTTACCAGCAATACCTCCTACGTGGAATGTACGAAGTGTTAACTGAGTTCCTGGTTCTCCAATGGACTGTGCAGCAACAACACCAACAGCTTCACCTCTTTGTACCATCTTACCTGTCGCTAAATTACGACCATAACATTTAGCACAAATTCCTTTTAAAGCTTCACATGTTAAAGCAGAACGTACTTCCATACTATCAATTGGAGATGCTTCTACAGCCTTCGCTATATTGTCTTCTATTAACTGACCAGATGCAACTAACAACTCTTCTGTTAAAGGATTATAAACATCATTTAAAGAAACACGACCAACAATTCTCTCTTCAAGTGTTTCTACAACTTCATCATTTTTCTTTAATGGTGAAACTTCTACACCTCTTAACGTACCACAATCTTCTGTATTAATAATAACATCTTGAGATACATCAACCAAACGACGTGTTAAGTAACCTGCATCGGCAGTTTTAAGAGCCGTATCTGCAAGACCTTTACGTGCACCGTGCGTAGAAATAAAGTATTCTAAAATTGAAAGTCCTTCTTTAAAGTTAGAAAGAATTGGATTCTCAATAATCTCTCCTCCCCCTGCATTAGACTTTTTAGGTTTTGCCATTAATCCACGCATACCTGTAAGCTGACGAATCTGTTCTTTAGATCCACGAGCTCCAGAATCAAGCATCATAAACACCGAGTTAAACCCTTGTTGATCTTCACGAATACGTTTCATTGACAACTCAGTCAATTCAGCATTTGTAGATGTCCAGATATCAATAACTTGGTTATAACGTTCGTTGTTTGTTATAAGCCCCATGTTATAGTTACCCTTAATAGCATCAACTAAACCATTAGCTTTATCTATCATTCCTTGTTTTTCCGGCGGAATAATAATATCTCCTAAACTAAATGATAATCCTCCTTGGAATGCAAATTTGAATCCTAATGTTCTAATAGCATCTAAGAAATCTGCTGTTTCAGGAACTGAAGTAAACTTCAAAATGCTCCCAATAATATCTCTTAATGATTTCTTAGTAAGTACTTCATTAATATAGCCTGCTGCTTGAGGTACATGCTGGTTAAATAATACACGACCAACCGTAGTTTCTACAATTATAGGTGCAAGCTTACCGTCTTCATTAATATCAATAGTTCTTACTTTAATACTAGCATTTAAATCTACTTGCTTCTCGTTAAAAGCAATAACAACTTCTTCTGAAGAATAGAATGTCAAACCTTCCCCTTTAACTGGTAATTCTGGAGTAGACTTACGTAACTTGGTCATATAGTATAAACCAAGTACCATATCTTGAGAAGGTACCGTTACTGGAGATCCATTAGCTGGATTTAAAATATTATGAGATGCCAACATTAATAATTGACATTCTAAAATAGCTTCTGGCCCTAATGGTAAATGTACCGCCATTTGATCACCATCAAAATCCGCATTAAATGCTGTACACACTAACGGGTGTAATTGGATTGCTTTACCTTCAATTAATTTTGGTTGAAAAGCTTGTATCCCCAATCTGTGCAAAGTAGGCGCACGGTTAAGTAATACTGGATGTCCTTTAAGAACATTTTCCAAGATATCCCAAACCACTGGCTCTCTTTTATCTATAATTTTCTTAGCTGATTTTACAGTCTTAACAATACCTCTTTCAATTAATTTTCTAATTACGAAAGGCTTGTAAAGCTCTGCAGCCATGTTTTTTGGTATACCACATTCGAATAATTTCAATTCTGGTCCAACAACAATAACTGAACGTGCAGAATAATCAACACGTTTACCAAGTAAGTTTTGACGGAAACGCCCTTGCTTACCTTTTAATGAATCTGATAATGATTTTAACGGTCTGTTAGAATCTGTTTTTACAGCTGATGATTTACGTGTATTATCAAATAATGAATCTACAGACTCCTGAAGCATACGTTTTTCGTTACGTAAAATTACTTCTGGTGCCTTAATTTCAACTAATCTTTTAAGACGGTTATTACGGATAATAACACGACGGTATAAATCATTTAAATCAGACGTTGCAAAACGACCTCCATCTAGTGGCACTAGTGGACGCAATTCTGGTGGAATGATTGGAATCACTTTCATAATCATCCATTCTGGACGATTCTCTCTATTTAGATTAGATTTACTTAAAGACTCAACTACTTGTAAACGTTTTAAAGCCTCTGTTTTACGTTGTTTAGACGTTTCAGTATTTGCTTTATGACGTAATTCGTATGATAAAGTTTCTAAATCAATTCTAGATAACAATTCAATAAGACATTCAGCTCCCATTTTCGCAAGAAATTTATTAGGATCTGTATCGTCTAAATACTGATTGTCTTGAGGCAGCTCTTCAAGAATATTCAAATATTCTTCTTCTGTTAAGAAGTCCATCTTTTGTAATGGTTCACCTTCCTCATTTTTGGCATTACCAGGCTGAATGACTACATAACGCTCGTAGTAAATAATCATATCTAATTTCTTAGATGGTAACCCTAATAAATAACCAATTTTGTTTGGTAACGAACGGAAATACCAGATATGAGCTACAGGAACCACTAAATTAATGTGTCCTACCCTATCACGACGTACTTTCTTTTCTGTTACTTCTACACCACAACGGTCACAAACGATTCCTTTGTAGCGAATTCTTTTATATTTACCACAAGCACATTCGTAATCCTTTACAGGACCAAAAATACGCTCACAGAACAAACCATCGCGTTCAGGTTTGTGAGTTCGATAATTGATAGTTTCTGGCTTTAGAACCTCACCTCTAGATTCTGCTAAAATAGACTCTGGTGATGCTAAACCAATTGAGATTTTATTAAATCTCCTTACTGTATTCTTATCTTGTTTTCTTGCCATTTCTTTATAGTATTCAGTGTTCAGTGTTTCAGTGCGCAGTGCCTACTGCTAACTTGATTACTGCAAACTATTTTATTATTCCTCTAATCTAATATCTAATCCTAATCCTTTCAATTCGTGCATAAGTACGTTGAAAGATTCTGGTAGTCCTGGATCTGGCATTGGTTCACCCTTAACAATACTTTCGTATGTTTTTGCTCTACCAATTACATCATCAGATTTTACTGTTAAGATTTCACGTAATGTTGCTGAAGCTCCATAAGCTTCAAGCGCCCAAACTTCCATCTCTCCAAAACGCTGACCACCAAACTGTGCTTTACCACCTAATGGTTGTTGTGTAATTAATGAGTAAGGTCCTATAGAACGTGCATGCATCTTATCATCTACCATGTGTCCAAGTTTCAACATGTAAATCACACCAACAGTTGCTGGTTGATCGAAACGTTGTCCTGTTCCACCGTCATATAAATATGTATGTCCGTATCTAGGAATTCCAGCTTCATCTGTAAATTCATTGATCTGATCTATAGTAGCTCCATCAAAAATTGGTGTTGCATACTTACGATCTAATTTTTGTCCAGCCCATCCTAATACTGTTTCGTATATCTGACCGATATTCATACGAGATGGTACACCAAGTGGATTTAATACAATATCAACAGGCGTTCC
>JASFZK010000062.1:0-8288 GCA_045267845.1 Bacteroidota bacterium
TTTTTTTTTCTTCCTGTGCCAAAGATAATAATGAAGACCAAAATCAACCGGAAACATTAGAAGGAACAACATGGCACAGTGCTACATTTGAAGGAGAAACAGGAACTGAATATTACATCATTGAATTTACTTCTTCTACAAATGTAAATGGTTCAGTTAATTCAAATCGTCCAGAAGCATCTTGGACTGGTAGTTATATTATTAATGGAAGTACAATTACAATTAATAATGGTGAAGTTACGACAGGCACTATTGATGGTAATTCCCTTAATTTGCTTGTTGACCCAGATCCAGATGAAATGACATATATTATGTATACTAAACAGTAGTTTGACGTAAATTATATTTTCAATCGATATAAAAAATGATTTAATGCCGATTGATTTTTTATTCAAATAGAAACAACGAAACGCTAATAAAAGCTCATAAATAATTGCCATAACAATTATAAATTCAATATTTGTAGTCTGTTTCAACTCTGGTAAAAACAGACAAGAAACTACTTCGCAATCGGCAACTATTCATTGCAAAACCGTTTTGTTTAACTTCTAGAGTAACCGAAATAATAGTTTTGTATAACTACAAATATTGTAGCTTTCTTTGATATTTAATGTAACACCCGCTAGTACGGCGTAGATTAATCTACCATCAATGAAAAATAAATTTCATCTCGCAATTAGCATGGTTAAGTATAACCTGCAAATAATTTTCGCAAATAAATTTGTTTATTTTATGATTGCGGCGGTGGCATATTATCTACTGGTAATCACAATCATGCTTTTTAACGACCGAATGCCAAGCGAAAATAATATATTTAATATGTTACTTTTCCCCGGGGTATTAATTTTGTTTTATCCCGTAATTTATAATATACAAAACGATAAAGACTCACGAATGCTCGAAATTATTTTTAGCATTCCCAATTACCGGTACAAAATATATCTACTTCGGTTTTTCATCAGTATGCTGTTACTAGCAGTTGTACTTCTGTTAATGACCATATTTACAGTAACTACAGTAATGCGAGTGCCGGTATTTTACATGGTTTACCAAGTTATGTATCCACTTATATTTTTAGCCAGTTTATCATTTTTATTTACCACACTCGTTAAAAATGCCAGTGGCGCAGCGGTGGTAATGGTGCTCTTTGGTCTGTTTTTTTGGATTATGGCCGGAGTGCTGGAACACAACAAATGGAATGTTTTTTTAAACCCATTTAACGTTCCATCCGATATAAGTTACAGCATTTGGATAAATATAGTTTTTCAAAATAGAATCATGCTTGTAATAGGTTCGGTAATTTCCCTTCTATGGACATTAATTAACCTCCAAAAACGCGAGAAATTTGTATAATACCAATTAAATTTTAATATTTAGTTGGTATCAGTATTAACAATTTTTTATGGGAAGGCAACCGGGCTTTCCGTTTGTAGTTGTTTCATACTGATTGTATTTTTGTAAAGTAATCCTGTGTCTTCCTTCGTCAGCCTCCTTTTACTTACAAAAATCACATCAGTATTTCAACAAGCTAACACTGCTATCCCTGCCTCAGCACAAACTACATTTAATTCCAATTACAATTCCATATTACCGATAAATAAATTGGATTGTTTTTTCTTTATTGAGGCAGAAAATATTTGAATAGCCATAGCTCTGAAAATATTTTCTAACGAATAGTAAGGGAAGAAGAAACGATTTATATCGGTAATTTGGGGTTATAGTTGATATAACACCTTTAGTTAAAATTAAAGTATCTATAATACAAAAATACAAACGAAAAAATAACAAAAAATCCAATTCCAATCCACGACAGGATTCTTAAAAATAATCCCGGTCTTGCCTCTTTTGGCATATGTTTGTCGGTAACAACTCTATAGTTTAGCCAAGCCAATATAGGAGCAGTAAGAAATGATAAAGTTGTGGCCATTCCAATCATGGCACCCATGGATTTTCCACCAAAAGCAATAACCAACATCGATCCTGACACAATAACAGCAAACCAAAACCATGTTAAAGTTTGCTTATTCTTAATACTTTTCCATCCATTGGGAAACATATTTTTAAACACAGGATTCAACACTCTTGGGTAGGCGTCTATTACAGTTATTGTAGTACTTATCATTGTGGTGGTTGCGGCAATTGATACAATCCAAAAAGCCCAGTTACCCAAACTTGATGTGTACATTGTAATAAGCTGCTCAGCAAAAGTTTTACCATTCGATGAAAATTCTTGTCCAGTTCCATACATAACCAAGGCTCCCATTGCTAAAAACCCCATTGCAAGTATTGCTGTGCCAAAATACCCTACTCTAAATTCCATTAAAGCATCTTTCAACTTAGGTACATATCCTAGCTCCTTAGCCTTGGCAATATTCCATACTGACGACCACACCGAAACATCAATTGGAGCTGGCATCCATCCCACAAAAGCTATTAAGAAAAATATGTCGGCACCACTTGTCCAGCTAAAATGCTTTATGGTCTCAGGAGTTACTTCTTTGTTAATCCCCAGCGCAGCAAACAAAGCTACAATTGTAGATAGAGCCAATAGTACAATAATAAATTTCATAACCTTATCGAGTAGACTGTATTTACCAATTACAAGTATCAACACCGAAACAAAAAGTATTATTGCACTTAGCAATGTTAAACTTATGTTGAGGTTAAAAACGTAGGCAATTAACCCAACTGTAACTACTGTAACAGCAGCCTGAATAATAAACATCGATCCAACTGTAACCAATGCAAAAAGTGATACGGCCCATCGCCCTACTTTACGGTATCCATCAACTAGGTTCGATCCCGTGGTAACGGCATATCTGGTTCCAAATTCAAAAAATGGGTATTTAAGTATATTCGCAATTATCAGTATCCAAATTAAATCAAAATTATACATAGCCCCCGCTCTGGTGCTTTGAACAAGATGTGAAACACCAATGGCTGCTCCGGCATACAGTAAACTAGGACCTAGTATTTTTAATAGTTTCTTCATATTTTGATAATAGAATATTAAACAAATGTATCAAATTCATTGGTTTTGACTTTATCCTAAGATAGCATTTTGCCAATTAACAGGTTTGCACTTATGGTTAATTTACTTCCGACTTCTAACTTCCAACAATGTCAGCTTATATTTAAACCAAGTTTCGATGGCGATTATTTGTATCTTTGAATTTTATGGAATACAATAGCAATACACAGTTAAAATTAGCCTTTGATTATGTTCAGTTTACCGGTAAAAATATATTTTTAACCGGAAAAGCTGGTACAGGCAAAACAACATTTTTGCATAATCTTAAAAATGTTTCACATAAGCGATTGGTTGTGGTTGCGCCTACCGGAGTGGCAGCAATTAATGCAAACGGAGTTACCATACATTCATTTTTTCAACTTCCGTTTGGACCTCAAATACCAGGTGCAGAGTCGCCAACAATAAAATCAAAAACCCGAAGATTTAATAAAGATAAAATTAATATTATTCGTAGTATGGATTTGCTCGTTATTGATGAAATTAGCATGGTTAGGGCCGATCTGCTGGATGGTATTGATAGCACTTTGCGCAGATTTAGAAATAGAAATCTTCCCTTCGGGGGAGTTCAGCTGCTTATGATTGGCGATTTGCAACAATTGGCACCTGTTGTTAAGGATGATGAGTGGTATCTGCTGCGTGATCATTACAAAACAGCATTCTTTTTTAGCAGCAAAGCACTCCAATTAACCCAATTTGTGAGTATTGAGCTATTACATGTTTTTAGGCAGAGTGATGAAAAATTCATAAGTTTACTAAACAGTGTACGCGACAATAAAATTGATAATGATGTAATTGATGCACTAAATGCAAGGTGGGATCCTAATTTTGATTTGGATAAAGCTGGATATATTATTCTCACAACCCACAATGCAAAAGCAAAAGAAATAAATGTATCCAGATTAAATCGCCTGAAAGAAAAACCCCATTCTTTTAGAGCAAATGTTTCGGGTATATTTCCAGAGTATATATATCCCACCGATTTTGAACTTGTGCTTAAAAAGGGAGCTCAGGTGATGTTTGTGAAAAATGATCCCAATCCTGCAAAAGAATATTACAATGGTAAAATTGGTAAAATAACTAATATTAGTAGTAGTAATATAACTGTTGAATGTGTTGGCGATGATGAGTTAATTGAGGTTGGTAAAGTAGAGTGGGAGAAAATGAAATATACTCTTGATGACCAGAGTAAAGAAATTAAGGAAACTGTGGAGGGTGTTTTTACCCAATATCCATTAAAGTTGGCCTGGGCAATTACAATACATAAAAGTCAGGGTTTAACATTTGAAAATGCTGTAATTGATGCACAAGCTGCCTTTGCACACGGTCAGGTTTATGTTGCTTTAAGCAGATGTAAAACTCTGGAGGGGATGGTGCTGAGTACGCCAATACAGCGCCAAAGTATTAAACACGATAGTACAATAAATAATTTCACCAAAGATGTTGAAGAAAACCAGCCTGATGAAGAGCAGTTGTTATCCTCAAAAAATGCATATCAATTGGAGTTACTTAGCGAGCTTTTTGATTTTAAAATAATTCACAATCAAATTAACTATGCCATAAAGCTATTTCAGGAGCATTACTCAAGTTTGCAAAATAATCCTGTTGATGAGTTCATAAATATGAACAAAAATGTAAGGATGGAAATAGTAGTTGTTGGAGATAAGTTTAGGCAACAATTACATGCCCTTTTTAATCAAAATAATGATATTGAAGATAATGCTGAATTGCAAAATAGGGTTAAAAAGGCAGCTCCATATTTCATAGCAAAGATGACAGAAATAATTGATTCGTCAATACATAATTTCGTGTTGGAAACAGATAATAAGGTTGTTAAAAAGCAAATAAAGAACGTGTTGGAGAAGTTACAACTTGATTATTTGATGAAACAAAAATGTTTGGCAGCATGCAATAATGGTTTTTTGGTTGATAATTATCTTAAAACCCGAGCTCTTGCTTCAATTGAAGAAGCTAAAGCTCCTGTAAAAATAAAATCATCAAAAGTAGCAAGTAGTGCAAATGATAGTAAAGAATTGTACAGGGTGCTCAAAGCATGGCGTGATGCCAGAGCAGAGGAACTTGATTGGGAGGTTTACAGGGTTATTCAGTTAAAAACCATGAATGAAATATGTGATAAACTTCCGTCAACCCCGCAGTCATTAAGTGCAATAAATGGTATGGGTAAGGTAAAGATGGAAATGTTTAGCGATGAGTTGCTCGATATAATTAATGATTACCGCGACGAAAATAATATTACTGACACAGCTCCTATAGAACCTGAAATCCCCATTAAAATTCCAAAAAAGAAAAAGATTGATACCAAAAAAGTAAGTCTGGATTTATTAATTTCGGGTCGTACTATTAAAGAAATTGCCAAAGAGCGCGGTTTTGTATTGCAAACCGTTGAACGGCATTTGCTGCATTATGTGGATATTGGTGAGTTGAATATCGATAAAATTATTGATAAGAATAGTATAATGCTAATTTCTGATTATTTGTTAAATCACAGTTTTAGTACATTAACTGAAACCAGGGAAGGTCTTAAAAGTAAATTTACTTATTCAGAAATAAATTTTGTGCTTCATAAACTGTTATACGAAAATAAAATAACAAGACCTGATAGCGATTCATGATAATGCAATCGTTTGCAAACGAGTGTAAGAGAGGATTATACCAACTAAACATCAAAATGTGCTGTTAAATCTTCACCTTTTTCATTTTATATTCCTGAGAAAATATTTCCGTAACTCTAGCTATACAAGTATTTTCTCAATTCGCTAAAACTAAAAATCTATTGATTTATTAAGCACATTCTGAAATTAAATTGGTATTATACTTCTTTATTCGTGCATTCGCGGCATTTTTTCTAATAATTAAACGGGCGATTAAGTTCAGCATCAATTTGATTTGCAAGCTTTTTAAGCTCAAAATATTCCTGCTGGAGTAAATAGATACTTGCATCATCGGTTGTATCCTTAAGTCGGTTCATTAGCTCGTTTAGCTGTTTGCTTATGATGCGTGATTTATAGGGCATATAGGTTGATAGAACAAGGTTATATAAATCGTCACTTTCTTGTTTTACAAAAATCTTATTTTTCTCCCAATTATCGCTTAACTCATAGGGAGTTGAAATTAATTCAATTGCTTTTGCCGAAATCTCTTGGTCGGAGTGGTTAGTGAAATGTGCAGTATTTAATGTTATGTTTTCTTTTTTTGCATGATTATATTCTTCTAAAATTTTGCAAAATAGTTTGTTTTCAAAACTTAGGTTGTCATTTTTAAGGTCGCCAATAATAAAATCAGAAACTGCAATATCAATATCTTCATCTTCCTCATTTTTCATTTCTACTTCACTGTCGCCAAAAAGAAGGAGTAGTCTTATCAAATCATTTTCAAGAAAACTGATGTCGAGAGGATCGATATCAATTTGTTTTAACTTGGTATCTTGTATTGGTTCGGGTGGGAATACTTCGGGTGGAGCATAACTGTGCTTGCTAAACTTTTGCCGGAGCAGTTTGTTTAGCTCATTCATTAATGTTTGCTCTGCCACATCAAGTAGCACGCTACACTCTTTTATGTAAACTGAGCGTGTAATTCCGTCAGGAATAACTGAGATTGTCTGAACAATATCCTTAATCAATTTTGCCCTGCCGGCTGGGTCATTTGCGGTTTCGTCGAGTAATAAGCTGGTTTTAAATTTAATAAAGTCGGAAGCTTTACTGCTAATAAAATCTTCGGTTTCGCTGGTGCTATGATTTCGAGCATATGAATCAGGGTCCTCACCTTCGGGGAACAACACAATTTTAACATTCATACCCTGTTCCAATATCAAATCGATACCACGGAATGAGGCTTTGATACCTGCAGGGTCGCCATCGTAAAGAATTGTGATATTTGGAGTATACCTGCTAATTAATTTTATTTGGTCGACAGTTAACGAGGTGCCTGATGACGAAACTACATTTTCGATGCCGGCCTGATGCAGCGAAATTACATCGGTGTAACCTTCAACAAGGTAACATTTGTCGTGTTTAACAATTGCATTACGTGCAAAATAAATACCGTAAAGCACCTTGCTCTTGTTATAAATATCCGATTCGGGGGAATTTAGATATTTAGCTTTCGATTTTTCGGATGAAAGTATTCTGCCTCCAAATCCGATTACTCTTCCGGTAAGATTATGAATTGGAAAAATAACTCTTCCTTTAAATCTGTCGAGTAGTTTATTGTCTTTGGCAATGCTTAACCCAGTGGCAGAAAGAACATCATCTATATATCCATTTTTCAAAGCATGTTTCGAATAATCTTCCCACTGATCAATTGCATATCCCAGCTCGAATTTTTTAATTGTTGCCTCACGAAACTCTCTTTCTTTAAGGTAGCTAAGTGCTACGGCTTTTCCTTCGCTTTTTTCGAAAAGGTTTTTCGAGAAGTAATTTGTTATGAATGTATTTAATGACAGCATACTCTCTTTTTCGTCGAGTTGCTGTTGCATTTCGGGGGTTAATTCCTCCTCTTCAATTTGGATGGAATATTTTTTTGCAAGATACCTTAGAGCCTCGGGGTAAGAGTAATGCTCGTGTTCCATTACAAAGCCAACAGAATTTCCTGCTTTGCCACAACCAAAACACTTGTAAATACCTTTTGAAGGACTTACGCTAAACGAAGGTGTTTTTTCGTTATGAAACGGACATAATCCCAAGTAATTAGCTCCGCGTTTTTTTAATGTAATAAAATCGCCTACTACCTCTTCAACCCGAGCAGTTTCAAATATTGTTTGTATGGTATTGGGATTTATCAAGCTTTTGTAATTTTAATGCAAAGATAATTTTAATTTGATTAGGATATTTTAACGTTAGTGGGTTTTTACCACAAAGTACACAAAGGGATTTCATAAAGAAATTTGTTTTCATTTCGAGTAAGTAGACGACGAAAAAAGGAGTCCATGAACAATAGTTCGTGTAGTTTTGGTTTCTCGCAAAGCCGCCAAGTCGCAAAGAGTTGATCGTCAGGACGGTAAATATTCATTGCGCATTTTGCATGTATTTGATTATGTGTGTGTTATAAAATCTTAACGAACTGTTGCATGAAGTGATATGATAAAAATTCCAAATCTCAATATCCAAAAACTAAATTTAAAACAGTAATCAGAAATTTTGTGTTTTGAATATTGGTTTTTGTTATTTATTTGTAATTTGTGTTTCGAATATTGGAATTTCATTTAAAGTTACCTTATTTAATAAATCATCATTTATTACTA
>JASFZK010000063.1:0-37461 GCA_045267845.1 Bacteroidota bacterium
GCTGCATTTCCTTCGACATGACAACCTGTTTTTAGGAGATTTATCAGTTGTTCCTCCTATAAATGACAACTTTATATAAATAATTGTTTTATAGTAATATAATCGCAAAAACGAAATGTACACCTTATAAAAACCAATAGTACATTTTTTCTCGCTTATTTTTATTTGTTATCGCCAAATATTGAGTTGTATAGGCTCCTTACTTCCTCTTTAATATCTTTTCTAATATCTTTGTTAAAGCTAAGTACAATATATCCGTCTAATGGATTATTGTAAATCATATAGTAATGGTTTAACTGATCAGGGTCTTTATCACTGAGGTACTCTGAGTACTTGGTTTGTAGTTCCTCGATACCTTTATCAAATTCGGCTTGGTTTTTTATAAACTCATCTCCTAATAGGAATCTTATATTATCACTCATAACATACATTTAAATATTCCGTACAAAATTAATATTTATACGGAATATTTAACCACCCTTCAAACAGCGTTTAAACGATGTTATAATTGGCGGTAAGTACCTCAGTCTTCTTTCTGCCTGTTTTATTACTGGCACTGAGGTGTAGCTCTACCTTTTTAGTGTGCCACTTATGTTTCTTTGCCATTTTAGCGAGGTTGTCGTTTGGGTAGCTGCTTAGTAGGAACTTACCTTTAACTCCAGCTAATGTATTGAGTAAGCCATCAAAATGCTCTTGAGTGTAGCCTCCATAATGTCCTTGGTCACTTCCTACGTATGGAGGATCACAATAATGGAATGTTGTAATTGTATCACGACTGGTGATTACTTTAATGGCATCGTTGCTTTCTATTTGAACGCTATCGAGGCGACTGGAGTAGATATCTGTAAACTCCTCTTTGCGCCTACGTACATAGCCTTGCATTTTACCTGAGCGATCATAGCCCCATGTTCCTATTTGGCGGCTGAAACCCATATTGGTTGTTACCCAAAATGCCCAGGCCCTTTGAAGTTCGCCAAACAAGTATGGTGCATGGTATATAATTAATGCTTCTTTATAGCCATCACGGGTATGAATGGTAGCATCTATAAGCTTTTTAAGTTTGGGATAGCTGGTTTTAAGTTGCTTGTAGAAGTTGATTACATGCGCATTTAAATCGTTAATCACTTCATTTTTGGCTGGTTGCTTGCCCCAAAACACAGCTCCTCCTCCAAAAAAGGACTCAGTATAGGTTTCATGCTCAGGGATGATAGGCAATATATGCCTTAACATTTGTTGTTTGCCCCCATAATAGCTTATGGGGGTTCTTAAATAAATCTTCATTTTTACACATTTAATAAGGTTAGTAATTGATTTGGTTGGTTTTATTTTCCCTTAAAATGTGTTGTTAATTGACTGCAATCAATTGTTTTGTTCTTCTTTTTGGCTATGACATCTAAATGGTGGTTTCATATTTTATGTATTTTTGCGTTCTCTCATATTTGACTAATGAAGTACTTTTATTCCAACAAGATTAATCGTTCCAGCTGTTCTGGTAATTCTCAATGTATAGTTACCCCTTTCAAATCCAAAGACTTTCGCATAATTTCCAGATCCTGAATTAATGTTATTAATCCAGTTTGATTTGATATAGAATTCATATTCGTCACCAATTATAAAATTAGAATTAGTTGGTGTTCCCCAGTCATCAATATCTGTGTCAGTAATATAGTGATTTGTTTGCTCATTGAATTTTCTTGGAAATGTTAAGTTTCCAATAACTAAGTCACCTTCTCTCCCTACTTGAAAAATACCAATAACAGATAGTGAAGAGTTCAGAATGTTACAAGTTACAATTTGATAATTATTTGTTCGAAGCAAAAATCCGTCAATTGTAGCGTCATTTATATCTTCCACAACAACAATACGTGTTTTACCTGAAACAAATGAAGAAGAAGAAACTGCATAAGTCCCATCATTTCCAGTTGAACCTTCAATTTTAAACTGAAAGCCATTTATAAAAAGGCTTCTCAAATCACCAACTATTTCAACCCAATCATTTGCAATATCGACTGTTACAATGTCAGCAATGTCAGTTACTACAATTTTATATTGTCCTGAAATCAAAACTCCATCACTTAATTCATTTGCGGTAACTGTACAGTGCATGAAAGGTCGCTTAAACCTCCAATTATCCCAATTTGAAGCGTATGTAATAGAAATTATTTCAGAAGCATATTGTAAAGGTAAAGTATTAATAAGCAATGTTGAAGGATCAACTAAACCAGCTCCGCTATTTAGTTCTATCTTCATTGTGCCTCCTACTTCATCATTGTAAAACAACTCAAAGCCAACAGCATCTTTAAGCAATATTTCCATATATTCCGAAGTTGACAAAGTAGATAATTCCACGCCTGTTAAAGACCAATTTGATGAATTCCCCAAAATAACTTTAGGGTTTTTAAACCTTTCAAATCTTAATTCATCTGCAATCATTATCATTTCTTCCTGATTGCTTGTCGCATAAGGTATATTTAATGAAGTGTTCCACGTTGAATCATTAAAATGCGCTTTTATTTCAGGTAAGAAAACAAGGGTATATCCGGCTGAACTTAGATGAACACTATCTAAGACACTATATATATCTGTTGGCAAACCACCTCTGTCAATATAAGTAAGAATAGCCTGATTAAAATCAATTAATTCACAGTTATAAACTCTGGCTAAATCCCTGTAAAAATGAAAATCGGTAAATTCAATATTATCTATGACAGGCATACCATTATAGTAATCATCAACCGTTGTTCCACGCATTGACCATGTCCCAATCATTATATCTGCTGTTGTCCTCTCCCGAATCAACCCAATAATTGATTCAAGCATATAAAGCCTATCATCATCATCACCTGAATCTTCATATTCATTAAACATGATAAGGTCAGGATTTGGATTTATAAGGATATCGTCAATAAAAGGGAACATATATTGAGTGCCAGCACCTCCATACCAATGAATTTCAATATTTGATGAAGGAATGCTAAATGAATCAACAAGCCATGTTTTGAAATCTTCAGCCCAAGAACCACCAGTTATTGAGTCACCTAAAAGAACAACGGTAGGAGCTATTGAATACTTACGTCCTTGCCTGTAATCTCTTGCTTTCTTAAGAAATGACTGAAGTTTCCCTCCGTAAGTATAATTAGTTATCATTGGCGTTATAACTGGCTCTAATTCAGTAATAACGTTTTGCATAAATTCTTCTTTTGTTTGTTTAATATTACTAACTGTTAATGAATCCTTGTATTTGAAATAAATAACAAATGGATCTAACTCAATTATATCATCTATTATAGTCAAAGAAGCAATTTCACAATTATTTGAATTCGTACTTGTATCTTTAAAAAGTACAATACAGGAAGATGGGGTTAAATCCTCTGATTGGATTTGAATGTAAATCCAATCTTCTACCTCTGCTAAAACTGTTACCCTTGCAGTTTTTCCACCATTTAAAATTATTGTTTTATCAAATCCTACTACTAAACTATCTGTATCATTATCATCAATGAAACTAACAAATGTAGCACCATCATAAATCCGAAGTTTAGATGTATCAAACGATTCCCAATCTGTTTTATTTAGCCAAAAACCTAAAGTTATATTTCCAGATGGGAAATAACTTGCTTTTGATATTGAAAATTTATATTCATTATATCCAGAGCCCCACGATGATTGTATTTTATTCTCTAAATAACCCGATTGTAATGGAAAATTATCTGTATTTGCATTATCAGCAGTTGTTAATGTAATAGCAGAACCTTTATTATAACCTGATTCTCCATAATTTGCAATACTATTTATAATGTTATTACCGTTCGTTGCAAAATTTTTGGATAATTGTTTAATTGCTATTTTATCGATTGCTAACGCACTAATCTCACTTTGTATATTCGCTAAGAATTCAGTTTTAGTTTTTTTTGTATTAGAAACTGTTAAATTATCAGCATCCTTATAATATATCTCAAATGGGTCTAAATTAATAACTTCTTCAATAAATGTAAAATTTGCCAAATGCAGAGCCCCAGCGTCAGTTGTGTCATCAAAAGAAAAGAAGAATACTGAAACTGGAAAATCACTTGTTTTAAATTGTAAAAATACCCACTCACCCGCTTGCGCTCTTACTGTAATAAAAATGGACTTTCCGCTACCTAAGTCTATGTCATTTTCAAAGCCAACTACTAATTCGTCAAACTCTCCAATATTAACCCATGAAACACCGTTAAATAAATGCTTTCTCAGAGATGTGTTTGATTCCCATTCTGTTTTATTTACCCAAAAACCGCAAGTGAATTTTCCTGACGGAAAACTACTGCTATTTATACTTATTTTACATTCATCTGGCGTTCCAGCCGCCCATGAGCAATTTAATTTTGATGTTAAATAACTTGACTGAATAGGAATGTCATCTGTATTTGCAACCAACACGTCAAGATAAGTGATAGGCAAACCATTAGGATAATTTGTTTCACCCACATTTAAATATATATTAGTAAGTTCCCTTCCATTTAAACCAAGTGAAGATATAGAAGCACCTTTTGAAATTTTATCAAGAACAACTTTAATATTTGCAGCGTCTGTTAATTCTTCAGCATCACCCAAATTAGTAAGCTTATGCCCATCCGCATCCAAATCAGCATTTAAAATACTAAAATCAGCATCACCCTGCCCCCGTTGCCACCCAAGAACCTCCCTGTTATACCTCAATTTATCGCCTGCATTGGCTGTGAGGTTGGAGTAGTTTACGTATGTACCATTTATAGCGCATTCAACCCAATGCATGTGGAGGAAGTTGGATGGTGTGGGATCGGCAGGGTTAACAATGCCACGGCCATTTTCGCTCATGGCTACCTCATTGAGATCTACTACTTTATTTGTTCCGTTATTTGACATGATTATTTCTCCTAGTTTATTTCAAATGTTAATTCACCTCTGAAGCTGTAGCCGTTGCCTTCGGTTATTCCTATTTCGTGGGGATCAATTATTTCTAAATAGGCTCCTACGGCTTGCATTTTATTAAATGTTTCGCCATTGGCAGAGGTATTGATTATGACAGATGTGGCAACAACCTGATCAGTTTTGGCAACACTTGAGTCAGGGATTTGAATTTTGATTTTTGCTCCTACTGGTTGACTGGCTGCCACATCACAAACAAGGTTAACAATACAAATCATTGTTTTGCCAAGTTTTTTGTAAGTTATGAAGCCTGATATATTTGAAAGTCCGTTATTAATTGATACAAACACAGCATTCATTGCTACTGCCTGCCATGCATTTAGTAGGTTTATTTGCTCACCCAACAAAGTGGCTGCACTTTTCGAGTTATAAAGCATTGTATTTGCTGGCTGAGATGCTCCCGACTCAAGTATAGCTGTTCTTTTTTCGTAAGTGCCAAATGGGTTTGCATCTTCAAATACTTCATCACCCAATGGATCGTAAGTGATAACTTCTTTAAAATACAGGAAATTATCGGAGTGTACAAGATTGTGAGCAGGCACAAAGTATATTTCATCATTGAAAAATACATAACCTTCAGTACAGGTAAATACATCACCCTGCTCAGTATCTACAACCTCACAACCGAACAATTTAGCACCAGCAGTAGCTTCACCAGTCAGGCTTTTAATAGTTGCTTTAAAGGCTTCTCTGTATGACTCATCCATCCATCTAAGGTCATCAAGTTCGATGGGCATTCCACCGTGATTTGTTGATTTGAGTTTATTCATTTTAGTATGTTTTGATTGTGAAATTTTTACCTGCCAATTTTAAGCGGATTACAAGAGCTTTGATTTCGTTTTCATCGGCATTAAATGTTGCCGGAACATGAACTACAAACCCAGCCCAAACACTATACTCTGATTTATTATATAGGTATTGTTTTGGCTTTGACTCAGCTTTATTGTACCAGTACTTTTTTGGTTTCAATTCTGCCTTATTGTACAAATACACTCTTGGCGGATCATCACCATCTGATATGTAGATGCCGTTACCTTCATAATTGGCATCATTCAGGTTTTTATCAGGATTAAAGCGATGATTCAATATATGCTCAAGGTAGATCACCTGACTATTATGGGCTATGAAAAACAGTTTTTCGGTACGATATGAAACAAAGCTATCTTTCATGTGCTTTATAAGGGAAATAAACACCTTCATCCATGCTATCACATTTTCCTTACGGAGATTTAATGGAAGCAGCTTGAGAAATATGCTATAAAAATTACTGTTAAACATTTGCTGTATATGTGATAAGATCAGTAAGTGTATTATCAGGATCAATAATGAAATAACCTGAGTATGCTATAATTGAAACATCGATAGATGAGTAGTTGTTTGCACCGTATTTACTATCGGCTGAGAGGCGTTTAAAATCGACAACACCCTCTGCGGCACGTATGGCAGCATCACAATGCTCAAGACTAAAGCGTCCGTTAAAATCGAGGGTAGCTATGTAGCTGTTAATTGCATCTTCAACTGGCTTAACTGATGAGTCTGAAATAAGACTGCCATCAGAACTTAGTACCAAGGGATCATAGTAAATTTGATGTGATAGTTTAAGTAAATCAGGATTGGCAGTAATTATATTAATTACAACTCCAGCATCTCTATACCTACTCCAAAATGCCTGAAATGCTATTTTCTGAAGTGTGGAAAGTGGTGCAAGATCTCCATTTAATAATGTTGCCACTTTTATGGCAACCATACCATTATTTGATTCAGTTGCGGCACGCTTTATTATTAATTTGTTGGCATCATATGTTTCATATTCGTATCTGCGTGTTGCTGTATTCCACACTAACTGATCACCATATTGGAATTTCAAACTTTCCTCCTGGTACCATCTTTCACCATGTGGCATATGCCTGGCAATATCGGCTTCAACTTCGCCTTTAAAAACAAACCATAATCCTTCATGTATGAATATGGCTACTGCCACAATCCATATAAGAAGTCGCCAAATGGCAACTTTACTTGAGCTTCCCAAATCTTCTAATAACGTTTGGTGATCATCCAACACAGTACTGGTGTTATTGGTATCGGTATACCAACTATTAAGGGTGCTCATATTGGCTTTTTCAAGCGCAATTTGGTCGTATATTTCTGCTAGTGTTCGCCTTGTCATTATACCAGTATTAGCATTTCATCAATAGTTCCTGTTGTTGCTGAGCCTGTAATAATCCTCAAGCGCAGATAAGATGTTACGAGTCCCAGTATTGTAAATGTGTGCATGGGTTTTGTTTTGTCCAGGATAAATGCAGCTTCCATTACTTGAGTAAAGTTAACTCCATCCAAGCTACTCTCAAGTATTACTTGTACATCATCAGCATCAATGCCTGTATAATTTATTTGAACAGTTACATCTTTGTTAAGGTTGTATAGCCTTACACCGTCAAATGTTTTGTCGCCACTTGCAAGTGGGTAATTATAAGTTTTTGTTATCATGCCTCCATCATTTTCACAGTAAATAAGTAAGCCATCAGTATCGCCTGTGGCTGGTTTTGTATTGTATTTTTGATATGTATCAACCACTTCCCACTTTGATTTCTCACCACCAAGCTTCAGCACAGTACCCGAAGCGATATCACTATCGAACTCAAGCCCGGGGTTAGCGGCCAGCAAATCAAAAACGCCTTCGATTGAGCCGTGCTCTTGTATGGCTATGTCGAAGGGTGATTGATGTTGGTATGTGGTTATGTTAGACATATTCTGCATTAATATTTGTTGACTCCCAAGTATTACCTGATATTTCAATTACATTCATTCCATCAATGCTAAACTGCTTTTGTATTTCTTGGTGCATTTCGTGTATTGTGCTATCATCAAGTAAATAATTACTTAACCCGATGCCCAGGAGTGGAGTTTCTTTAAACTCACCTTTGTGACTCAGGAGTATTAATTGTTGGTTCTGAAGTGAAGCATCACCAAGTACAAAATCACCATCCTTTGCCATAAGATCAAAGTTGTCATCAAGTAATATGTCGATAGGTTTAGCCATGTTTTACTTCAGTATTTTCGATATTTGAATAATCTTCTTTTTGCAATGTTTCTATAAGCGGAGTAATAATACCACCCCACGATGGATTAGGATGGAGAGTAACACTTGTAATTGTAGTTTTAAGTGTTTCAAGAATAAAATCAATCCTTGCTGTGTTTTTTGCCAATTGTGTTGTTAGCTCCTCAATTTTAATAAGTCCGCCATACTGATCACCTCTTATCCATACGCTTTTTAATTGGGTATAAAGCACTACAAATGTCCATTGGGGGTTATTGTTTACAATAGCAACATAAACAACACTACCAACCTCGGGTTCTAGGAGCAGTCCGGTTTTAATACCGATGCCTGCATTTAGGTGAACATTGTTACGATCTGCCAAATCATCATCCAAAAATTTAATTGAACATGTGCCTTTTTCCAAATCTACTTTTGTAACTTTAGCAGGTTGTACCTGAAGCTGGACTAGACCTAATACAAAGTTCTCAAGCAACTCTCTTATTTTTTCATCGTTTGTCATGATGCTTTCCTTCCTAAAAATATACGTCTGCGAAAGCCACCAGTTCCAAATGTGGTTACTGTGCGAGTTATAAAATGATTTCCTTTTCTAAAGTTGAATCGGGGATCCTCAATTACGGCAACCTGCCCATGTATACAATATGGTGCGCCAAATGCTAGTAAACTACCTTCAAAACCAGTATATTTTAAATGCTTGAGAGTTTCTTCAGCTTGCACTTGTAATTCGGCTGTTGTGGTTAGGTTGTAAAAATGCAATGTGCGCAAAGCTCCATCCTCATCACCGGTAGTAATTGTAAGTTTTGTGTTATCGGGCAGTATGGAGATTGCTTTTATTTTAAGCTTTATATCTTCAACCTTCCTGTAATTTAACTGTGGGTTAATTACATTTTTATGCAGGCTGTAAACTACTTTACCAACATTAATGGCTTTGCTATCTGATAAAGGCAATCCCACAAATAATATTGAATCACGAAAATAGACATCAAGACCATAAGCCTTTTTTATTTTCTGAAGGGCAAAAGCAACTGAGCCTTTTCCGTCCACAGCAAAATCAACAAGTTTAACATTGGGAACTTCAATATTTGAACCGGGAATTAATATCTCAAGTAACCGCTTTAATGTACCCGTGTGGTTTATTGCTTTAGGCTTAATTTGCTTGAGTTTGTACATTCCGTCCTGGCATATTATTTCAACAGGGATATTTGGTTTAATTTCACTCACGTAACCTTTAAACTCAAGTTTCATATCAGGATGATAGCCCAAGCGTATTTCAACTTCATCACCTACATTTATGTATTCTGCAAGGTACTTACCATTATATTTTTGTGGTAAGCGAATAATAGCAGTATCAACAATAGTAGAACGGCCGCTATCAATTTTTACCTGATTTACATGGTTGAATACATATTTACCAATGTATATTTTGCATTGTAGTATCAAGCTCATTACACACCCTCCCTTAATATTAGTTCCACAGGGCGGTCGCTCCATGCATTAATTTGGTAAGCCTGTTGGCTTTGCTCACCAGCAATGCCATATATGTTATAACTCTCAATTACAATATTATCAATTAGAAATATGCGAAACAGTTTATTAACAACATCATGCATGCCCGGGGTTTGGCATATCTCCCTGAGTTTTGCAACATCGGCTTCAGGATAATCATCTGACTCCTCATTTACAATAATGCCCTTTATTGTTATTTGATAATCGTTGGTTGACACCTCTTCTTTAACTGTACCTACAAGCCCTGTAACAACTGTTTTAACAATGTTTTTGCCTCCTGTTAAGGTAACCAGTGGCTCATTTGGTAGCCAATAATCACCTATTTTAACGGGCATATGTATTGGTGTGCCAAATATGCTTTTAATATCGTAATTGCCATCATCCTCATCAATGCTATTGCTATAAACATCAATATCATCAACATAAACAGGATCGTTTACATGTGGCTCTGTTTCAAAGTCCTGTAACGCTCTACCATGACTGCCAAATACTTTTATATATAGTGCCTTTATGGATATCATTAGTTCATGGTTATTTGTTCAGCACCACCAATTGCTCTTACAAGTGACTCTGTGAGTTTTGCTTCTATTTCGGGAGTTGCTTCACTTAGTGTATTTGTTTGAATAATTAATTCCTTAATCAGACTATCAATTTGAATATTTACATTTCGCATTTGGCTACCACCACCTGATATGTCGGTTAACCCTTTTGATATTTTGCCATCTGTACCTGAGCCTTCAGTACCAGTACTTGGATTTCCTGAAGGATCAAGTGTTTTGTTGATTTCAAGTTGTTCTAACAATGACCCCAAAGCTAGAGCTTGATTTTTGTATGCATCTCTTAAAGTTTCACTACCCTTGGTATTAGCCTTTTCATTTGCAATTTTCAAATCACCAACTATTTGCTTTCTAAGATCACCCACTTCTGACAATGGTGTTTTGGAATTAACATCGCCTATGGCAGCTTCATATTTTGTTTTTGCATGACCTGATCTGGAATTAACAACTGTATTATACCCGAGAGCTTTATCAGTAATTAACTTGGGCATATTAAAAAATGAGTTCCATACATCGCCAATGTTATCATTAGCATTTCGTGTATTATCAAGTATGCCTATACTGAGTAGTTTTAGGTTACTCCATACAGGTAATAGTGAATCTCCTAATCCAATCCATGAAGCACTAAGTTTATTGGAAAGCTGATCATTAAGAAAAGTAACATCTTGTAGTGCCTTTTTGTATGCATCAACGGAGTTAAATTCAGCTTTGTCAAACGCATTAAGACTTTGTAATAGCTTATCACCTGAGTTACGAGCCATATCTAATAAGCCACGTAATCCTTCAGAACCACCAATTTTTTCTTTTAAACTTGCGAATTCAAAATCAGACATGGTTTTGAATTTTGGAATCATATCTTCTAAAATTGTATCAACTCCACGCATTTGCCCTTTAGCATCAAAAACATGTATTCCTATTTGCTTTAAGCCTTGAAGAGTACTCTTTTTAGTCAAGTCTTCAAATGCTGTTTTTGTCATTGTTGCAGCAATGTTTACTGTTTTATTAACTTTACTAAATGCTGCAAAAATTTTGTTTGCTTGATCAAAACTCTGTCCTACCGAAGCGGCAGCATTAGCGTATTCAACTTGAACTTGGGTTAGCTGGTCGAAAGTTGTTTTACCAACCATTACAGTTTTATACAAACTGGATAAATAATCATCAACCTTATTTACTCTAAATCCGTATATTTCCATTGCCTGAGCAGAACCAGCAACTGTTTTATTAAAATCAGCGCGCATTACTTGAGCAAATGATCCTGCCGTTTCAACTACATTTTGAACAACTGCACCATATTCACCTGTAATAGACTGAACATCGTAAAATCCAGTACTTGTCTGTAATGGATTAAACCCAGCATCATAACTTGTTTGTAAAACTTGATTTTTAAGGTTATCGGTTTGGGAGGTTGTTTTGTCTAGGTTCAAATTGATCAATTCCCTAAACTCATTATTAAAAGCCACAGCTTCATCTTTAGCCCTGCTTAAACCCATAGCAAGTAATCCAACTCCTCCAGCTGCCATAGTTAGTGGATTCCCTAAAAACCGAAGCCCGGAACTAAGTCCGGGTATTTCAGCAGCAGCACCTCGCAAGTTGGATTTGAGGGTAGATGTTTTTTTTGAAAGACTACCAAGCCTTGTTTCAGTCTTTAGTGCAGCACCATTAATTGATTTAAAGGTGCGACTCATGTAGTCCTTTCCGATAATCTTGTAGTATATTTCCCTCGCGTTGCTCACAATTATCGGTTATTATATTAGTCCTATGTTTTAAAGTCCTTTAAGGCTCTCATTTTTTTCAAGTTTACGTACCCACAGTAGGTCGTTCCACATCATTGCCCAGTTATCGTCATCCAGCTCATCAATGTCCTTTTGACTCATCCGGTAGTAGAACCGTAGCTGTGCATTTATTAAACGCCTGTGCGATGAGCCTCTGGTTACTTGCCAAGCGTCTATAACTTTTTTATGGTTGCCTCCTTAAACTTAATGATATCACCAAGCTGTGAAGATGCTGCCATAAAGAAATCATCATCATCAACAAGTTCTTTATCACCAGCCAGCCAACAACTTCTAAGTATTACCTCATTAAATTTACTCTCAGCTTTTTTACTAGCGGCCGAAGCGGCATCCAGTATAGTTCGTGTTGGTGGATGTAAATAACACTTTTTATCCTCAACCTTGATTAAGAATACTTCGCCGTATTCTTTTTTAAAAGCAGTTATTTGAGCTGTTTGCAACTCGCTTTGAGTATTCTTATCGAATGGTATTTTTTTCATTTAAATAGGTTTTAAAAGATGTTTAAACGTTAAGCTGAGGGATGCCTGTTGTAAGAGACAATTCAATGGTCATATTACCATCTTCGGTACTCATACCTTTTTCGTATTGGTTTACACGGCAAAATGGTATTACATCTGTAGTAGGAACGCCACCAAGTGGTGCGTAGCTTACACTAATAATAAATGGTCGCCAATCTGTGGGATCCATTCCTGGAGGAGTTGCCATCTGCAATGCTTCAAATTCACTCTGGAGTATTACAAGTTTACCAGCTGTGGCATCCTTTTTACCTCTGCCCATACTCACTGGTACATTACCACGCCCATGTATATTAGTATGATCTTTTGTTGCACCGTAGCGCACATCGGTAAAGCCTTCGAGTGAGTAACCATTAATTACACACTTCATATCTTCAAAGGCATATTCATTTCCGTTTATCATGGTTTAATTATTTGCCGGGTTTGTAAATCCGAGGTTAACAACAATTTCTTTTGCAATACCCATTGGGGTAATTTTTAGCTCCACTTCCATCTTATCAGTTGAAAGTATGTTTTGATCAGGATTAACATAAACACCCACTCCTGAAATTTCTTTCTTTGTGAGCATGTTTATGGCAACAATACTTTCTCCACGTGCCTGAAAGTTTTTTACAATTTCAACACCAAGTTTGCCAGCATCATCAACTTCAATTTCATCAAGTAGATCTTCAAGATAAACCAGACGTATTAAACGAGCTGCTTTATCAATTGTGCGACCACGACTCAAGTATGAATAGTCATCTTCAATTTTACATGCTGCATGACCCATATTTATGTAATACCCGGCTTTACCAACATGCTGCCACGCAATAATATAACCTTTGTCGTGTAAGGCAACCAAATCGGTTTCGGATGCTTCATCAATGCTGGTATTATTACTCAGTCCCATTTTTGAGAAAGGCAAAGCACCATCACGAACCCTACCCGGATCACGTTGTACCGGAATTGCAGCAAGCCTACCAGCAACCATAGCTACATTTGCGTATTTTGCATATTCAGCTTGAGCGGCACTTACATCAGGATGAGAAGAAATAACAATGCCTACACGGTTGGCATTTGGACCCGTTGCCTCATCCCTCAAATCTTGAATTGCGCCACTATCACCTTGATAGTCCCTGCCTTCAATAAGAAATGAAACAGGTCTGAATTTGGTAAAACTTTCCAAAGCCAGTTCCTGAGCTTTTACAGCTGCTGCTATTGCATCATCATCAAGCCCTTTTAGCACAGTTCCTACATAAGCAGCATCAGGCACACGAGTGATAATAACCAACCGAAGCTCACCTACTAATTGTTCAATTAACTTGGCAGCGTGGGTTTTGGTTTTGTCAACCATATCTTCCATAGTAACTGTATTAATAGCTACCATTACATAAAGTGGCGATCCATTACCGGCTGTTGAATAAAAATCGGTAATATGCTGATATACCAATACTTTATTAGTACTGTCATATGCAGCGTCTATACCATCGGCATTGGCATCTTCGGGCTTGTAATAAGGCCCTAATATGTCGCCAAGGGCAAATTTATCAACCACGGCTACACCTGAGCCTATGAGGGCGGCTACTCCATCCTTGGAGGCTACTTCTCTACCTAGGTTACCGTTGGTTAAGTTTACTGATACATCAGGTCGTGACATGTTTTAGTTTTTTTACTTGGTTATATTTTCTTTTACCAATTAACTAATGTTACTTAGTTAACTCTTCTTTTTTTGCTGATAGGGTAGCAAGAACCGTCTCAGCTTTTCTATCCTTTAATGTTAACTGGAGATCAGAGACCATACCTAAGGCTGCGGAATAATCTATCTGATCAATGTCAAGTGTTTTTAACGCTTTTTCAGCAGCAACCAGTTTGTCTGCTTTTTCCTTCTCA
This sequence comes from Bacteroidota bacterium, assembly GCA_045267845.1. Taxonomy (GTDB): domain Bacteria; phylum Bacteroidota; class Bacteroidia; order Bacteroidales; family F082. The sequence goes on from JASFZK010000063.1 coordinate 14,240, forward strand.
GCAAGTAGCTCTGCTTCTTTGTTAATTGCTTCCAATTTGGCAGGGTTATCTAACACATACCACTTTTGCTTGGTTTTTGTTGCGTGATCTACAGCTGGTGACTTATCAAGGAAAACATTTTCGTCATCAGTAATATACAGTTTGTCACTGTTTGGGTACATTTTAAAATACTTGTTACCCTTGGCTTTTAATTCTTTGTTCATGATTTTGATTTTTTACGATTAATGATCATTTTATTTACATCTCTCAGCACAAAATAAAAGCTGAATACAGCAAGTAACAGAGTTGTTAAAAGAGATACATACGACTCCTTAACATCAAATGAAATTGAAACCGAGTCCCAAACTATCAGCATTGCTGTAAATACTGATAAGAAAATAAGGGTCATTGGGCGTATGTTTTTGCTTAACCAGGAGTCGGATGCCATATCAGAAGCATGTCGCTTTGTACGCTCTTCCTCATCCATTACATCAAGCCTTAATAGCTCAAGTGCATTAGCTTTTTGAGCTGGGTTTAATGATGAGCCGCCAATTGCTTCGCCCAATTTATTTAGTACCTGAACCCCTGTTAGGTTACCAGCCAAACTAAGCAAATCAGGAGCTACCTCCTGAAGAAAAACGCCTATGCGAGTTCTACCATGTGTATCTTTATATTCACCCATTTATTAAGTCCTTTCTGTCCAACCCGGGATAAACTTTTCCTGAGTTAAATCGTTGTTAGTTATTAAATCGTATCTTTTTAACTGGTAGTAATTGAGCCATTTTAACAGCCACTTTTCAAGCTTTTCAATATTACGTGATCCGAAACGCTCAGTTTTCATAAGGGAGGTATATGCAGACTCTGTAATGAATCCTATGCCACCATCCACAGTAATATCAGGATAGTCTTTTTGATTACGATTAAGCTTATTTAAAGCTTGCTGAAGGTACTTAACTGATGTACCCAAACCTTGGTTAACAGCAGTATCAAAAAGCTCATTTGAAACTCTTTGATGGAACGAATCACCATGTATTGGCAACCAATAGTTTTCGTAATAAAACTGCTCAACATAACCTGTTAACCCGGGATTATTTGAAAGCCTAGAATTAAGAGCTGCGCCTTGGTATTTTGTTGTATAAACATCAATAATTTTCCAGCCATCCCAATCAGGATAATTTATCCTGGTAATACCTATGTAGGTTTCACCACCACGATCATCAGGGTCGTTAACATAACCACCTTCATGACCAATTGTAATATTATATGCAGTTGTAAACTTATTCATTGCCTATCTTAATTTCAATATTGTTAAGCCGTTTTGAGTGATCGTTTAATCTTACTTCAGAAGTGTCAATACGTTTTGAAATGTTATTGATTTCGCTTGATTGTCTTACATTCGACTCGCTTTGTTTCTGAACTGCCATAATCAGCTGATCTATTTTATTTGTAACTGTTTGTATCCAGCTCCGAGCTGACCACCATCCAGCCATTAGCATAAATCCTACTAATCCTGTTAAAATCCAATTTTGAGCTTCTGCTGACATAATTTGTTTTTTGTAGCGGTGAAGGGACTCGAACCCCTGACCTCCAGATTATGAGTCTGGCGAGCTGACCACTGCTCTACACCGCAAAGATTTTTACACTACTAGCGTTGAAACAATCGCTCCAAAGCCTGTATCTTTTTTTGGTAAACAAATGTGATACAAACGGAATCCTATAACGCTTTGGCGATATTGAGGATTGTCTTCAGCTTGTGCATGATACATTTTTACAATACCACGAGCTTGCACAGCACGTTTGTTGTAATATACAACTGATGTCTCAAGGTCGGTTCCAGCGGCAGCGGCACTACCAAATGCTTTCTTTTGGCTATTTGTTGAACTAAACAAAGGGTTAGTAACAAACTGGCTGATTTTAAATCCAAACATATCAAGTATTTCACCAGTTTTGCGCTTATACCACTGCTCTTTAAATGCCTGACTTGTCATTAACAAGTCTTCAACATGCTGGTTACACAAAACAAGCTCTCTACCATCAAGTGGTACTTTAAGATCATCTAAAGCCTTTTTCATCCTTATGATATCGTTATTGGTTAATCGCTTACGGTTATATGTATACCCTGTTGCATCGCCACTTGTAAAAAGGACAGGAGTATTACTTGTATCAGTTAATGGGCATAAGCTGTGTATTGATTTTTCAGCAGCCTTTTGTTCAAGCGACTCCCTGTGTTGTTCAATAACGCTACCCGGTTTATCATAAGGTATTGCTAACAGCTCATCATCGGTAATTATTGTATTCTCAGTCTCAAGCTTATCCAAACCTATTGGGATATCAGCATCAGCTCGAGCGGCACTTGGTATAGGATAGGTAGAGTTGTTTATAAGCACGGCTGGATCAACACCAATTTGCGCCAGATGTATCACGTTATTTTTAACGTACTGATCCTTTTTACCGATTCTACTCAGGAACGTATTAGCATGCCTAAAACCTTTAATTAGTTCGCCTGTCCACAACTCTCGCTGTAGGGCAAAAAAGAACACAGCTCCCTGTGGTTTTGGAATTAGCGATTGTACCACCGAAAGTGTAATCATACCTGAGAAGGTAATTGCAGGCGGCACAGCAGCTACAATTTGAAGACTCGCAGCTACAAAGCCAGCGAGGAAAATAACTGTTAAAAATCTTGTTAAAGTTTTCATCTTTTTAAGTATTGCGTTTTTGATATTATGATTTACTTATTTTTTTATTTAGCAACCCTGTGGGTTAATCAAGTACAGGCTCTTCACCATACTCAGCTTTGTACAAAGCGATGTAATTGTCCTTGTGATCAAGCTTGTATTTTTCAAGCGCAGGCAAGCCCTGTTCTTTTAATTTAGTAAGGGTAAGTTTTACGTCACCTTTTTCATCTTCGGAACTACTACCGGGGTTGATGATACTACCTGGCTTAACCATAACAGGAGTTGCCTCCAGCACATTTTTAAGAGTGTCGTAACCCGATTGTTTACCAAGAGCAATAAAAGTTTCACGCTTATCAGCTGTAAACTTCTTGTCTTGATTCTCATCAACCAAAGCTATGATTCTGGTTTCTGACATCTTATCAACTTCCACTTTCAGGTCGTTGTACTTTTTTTCAAAGCCTCCAGCATTCTTAGCAAGAGTAATTTCACCATTGATGGCGCCTATAACGCTCTCATCGGATGCGTTAGGATCTAATCCTAATATGGTAGCAACCTGTTTTTTAAAATCAGACATCTTATTTTCGTTTTTATAAAGTTTGAGTTTCGGTAATACATCATCAATTTCCTGATCAGGATCATGCGATAATCTCAAGGCGTTATTGTTTGCACCAATATCCACAATGGATATCTCTTCCAAAATAGATTTAACAACAGTTGCCCGTTGCTGACCTTGTAACAAATGTTTTACATCATCCGAAACGGTAACAGGATCAAGTCCCGGGGAGCACATACGTATATACCCTCTTTCAACTTTCCCTTCAATCTTTTTTGCAAAATCATCCTCCTGGTCAAATTCAATATCAGCAAATAAAACACCATCTTCTTTCCAAAGCTTTACGGCTCTGCCAATGGGTAATATTTCATCTTGGCTGTTTTGCTCACCCCAACGCCTTGGTCTTTTATGATACCATAGCACTAAAGGGTTCTTTTTGTATTGCTTAATATCAATACCGGCAGTCATAATCCTACTACCATAATGATTCAATACGGACTCATCAGAAACAGCAAATGGATATGTCTTTTTTTCGGCCATCGATTTATATTATTGAAGTGGCAAAAGTGCGTTATCCAATTTTACCACGCAAATTATAATTTACTTACTGTCAGTTATATTACACCTACTGTTATACAAATTACTTTAAGTAAAAAAGAATTAGATTTTAATACTCAAGGCGCTGATATTTGCAATTTATAATTGCAAATAGGATACTATGGCTGGGAGAAATGAGAACAAGAAAGAGCTAGCATACTTGCTTTACATGCAGAGTGTTACACTTAAAGAAATATGCGAAAGAGTGGGCATAGGTTCAAACAAAACACTTGGTAACTGGATTAAGGATGGTGGCTGGAAGGAAAAAAGAGCCGCAAAAACCATAAGTCGCACCGAATTAATCAATAAAACACTTGGGAAAATTAACGAAATGTTAGATAAAGACTCAGATGATTTTAGTGCCGACAAGCTCAGTAAAATGGCTGCACTTATTGAAAAACTTGATAAGCAAGATTCGCCAGTGATTATTATGGGTGTGTTGATGGAATTTGGAAAATGGCTTCATAATCAATCAACAATTAACAAGGAAGTTAGTTTGGAATTTATCAAGATGCTAAACAAGTATCAGGATTTGTACATCACTCAAAAGTTAAATGGATAAATGAGTACACAATCGGTAAAACATAACGAGTGGAAAGAGTGGTGTAGGATTGTACAAAATGCTACCAACATCAATCTGAAAGAGCCTGAAGGAGTCCGAATAAAACGGATTAAAAAGGCAAAAATAGATTATGATTTCTTTGTGAATTACTATTTTCCACATTATGCTACTGATCCGTGTGCCGACTTTCATATCCGTGAAGCAAACAAAGTTAAAAATGACCCAAACTTTTTTGGAGTATGGGAGTGGCCGCGCGAACATGCAAAATCGGTACATGCCAATGTAATACTACCCATGTGGTTAAAAATAGATAATGAGCTAAATGGCATGGTAATGATTGGCAAAAACAATGACGATGCCTGTGGCTTACTCAGCGATATACAGGCAGAGTTAATGGTTAACCAGCGTTATATAAACGATTTTGGTCAGCAGTTTAAAGCAGGATCATGGGAAGATGGTAATTTTATTACAAATGATGGTATTGAGTTTATTGCTCTTGGGCGTGGGCAAAGCCCCCGGGGTATCCGTAATCGTGAAAAACGACCAAATTACTGTGTGTGGGATGATTTGGATGATGACGAGATAGTAAATAACCTTGATAGGGTTGAGCGTGTGGTTGACTGGTTGCTCGGTTCGCTGTATGGCGCAATGGATATTCGCCAAAGCCGTTTTTTGGGAGTGGGTAACAGGATCCATCCAAAATCAATACTTGCACATGTTGTAGGTGATATTGACAATAAACCAAAGCGTAAGGGATTACACCACTCAAAAGTACTGGCTACGGTTGACGGTACGTTTACCGGGAAGCCAACTTGGTGGCAAAAATTCACTTCTAAGCAACTTCAATTACGTTTTGAACGTATGGGATGGTTTATGGCTTTACGTGAGTACTTTCATAAGGCAGTTGTTAAAGGTAAGATTTTTAAACAAGAGTGGATGCACTGGGGCAAAATACCAAAGCTTCAGGATATGGATGATATAATTGCTTATTTCGATCCATCGTACAAAGCCAAAACTACCAACGATTACAAAGCCATAAAGGTTTGGGGCAAAAAGGGTATTAAGCTCTATTGTATTGATGCTTTTTGCAAACAAACATCAATTACCGAAGCTGTAAAATGGCTTTATGATTTTCACGAATCGCTACCTGAAGATGTAATTTGTGAATACTGGATGGAGGAAGTGTTTTTGCAGGATATGTTTTATGAAGATTTTGAGAATGAAGCCCGGGAACGTGGTTATTATTTACCAATACAGGGTGATACTCGTAAAAAGCCCGACAAGGTTGCACGTATCCAAGCCATATCTCCACTCTGGGAACGTGGCATGGTAACTTATGACATCAAGCAAAAAAAGAACCATCATATGCTGGTAGCAAACGATATGACACTTGGTTTTCAGAAAGGTGCAAGCATACATGATGATGGCCCCGATGCCGATGAGGGTGCAATATGGAAATTACAAAAAAGAGGGCAGTTAGCACAGTTTGCAGGGAAGACAGGTAAGCGCAACCGTAAATCAAATAAAGGTTATTAATTATGTATTTATTATCAGACGATTATAAAACTCTTATCACTGATGATGACCGTGAGGTTGTTGAACAAGCCAGTGATGTAAATCGGGAAAATGCTGAGAAATCGGCAATTGAATATTTTAAAGGGTATCTTAGGAGTAGGTATAATGTTGATTCAATTTTTGAGCAAGTAGGTGAGGATAGAAATCCCACACTATTGATGTTTGTTATGGATGAAGTATTATATACTTTACACTCAACACTACCCGGTAACCTGATGCCCGAAATACGGCAGATAAGAAAAGAGAACCTTGACAAATGGCTGTTGGATATTCAAAAAGGACGTACTCAACCTGACTTCCCAACAATTGATGATGAAGAGAGTACTGACCAAGGCAATCCTATGAAGTTTGGTGGAAATAAAAGGCTGGGTTCAACATGGTAACATATTTTTAAGCACTGTTTAAAACGTAAGTAAATGAAGATTGGAAAATACAATATAAGTATAGGTAAAGAAACCGAGGTTTTTGCAGATCATGCAAACCATCCTAATGCCTTAAATAAAGGTAGCAGGATTGAGCTTGCAAAGGATATTCTCAGCAAAAAGAAAGTACTTATTGAATTAAAGGAACAAGGTCAGCAATTGGCTCAAAATGAAATTAGGGACTGGCGGAGTGCTAACCAGTTTGCATTAAACCACGAAAACCCAAAGCGGTTTTTATTGAATAAAATTTTTTACGATGCCATGCTTGATGATCATGTGCTTGGAGCTATCCGAAACCGTAAGCTGAAGGTAATGCGTACTAAGTTTAAAATAGTTGACCAAAACGGTAAAGAAAACCCTGATATGACCAAGTTAATACAGGGTCGTTGGTTTAAGAAATTCATGAGTTTGTCGCTTGATTCTATTTTTCATGGTCACAGCTTAATACAACTGGGTGATATAATAAGAGACCCTAAACTAAAATTTGCGGATGTTGAATTGCTACCTCGTAACCATATAATACCTGAGTACCACGTTATAATTAAAGAAGTAATGGATGAGCCTAAACAAGGTTTCGATTACTTAAAGCCTCCTTTTAGCGACTGGTGCGTATCAGTAGGTGACCCAAAGGATCTTGGATTACTACTCCCCGTATCAAAGGATGCTATCAGTAAAAAATACGCTTTACAATTTTGGGATCAGTTTGCTGAAGTATTTGGTATGCCAGTAAGAGTTGGGAAAAGTAGTACCAGGAATAAAAAAGACCTGGATAAAATAGAAACTATGCTGGAGGAAATGGGATCAGCAGCGTGGGGGCTTTTTCCTGAAGGTACAACAATTGATATTATTGAAACAAAACGTGGTGATGCATTTAATGTTTATGATAAACGAATTGCGCGAGCAAACAGCGAAATAAGCAAGGCTATACTGGGGCAAACCATGACAATGGATGATGGAGCTTCAAAAAGCCAGGCACAAGTACATGCCGATGTTGCTGAGTACATTGCTGAAGCTGATGCCGACTTTTTAAAGGATGTAATTAATGATGATCTTATTCCTTTGCTCATAAAACATGGCTGGCCGTTTGCCAATTTTACGTTTGATTGGGATACTACTCATGAGTATACTCCCAAAGAAATGAAAGATATTGAGGAAATGCTATTGGAGTATTACGAAATAGACCCAAGCCACTTTGTTGAAAAGTATAATATAAAAATTACTGGAGTAAAACAACTGGCATCAAACAATCCACCTAAAGTGGATGAAAAAAAAAAGCTTAGTTTAGTAGCTAGGCCATCTTATGATGGTGTACATTGTTGTGGAGCTGAACACGAGGATCATATTACATTGGCAAAGCCCAGCATCAATAAAAAACCCATAAACAGCGAGTTAATAAGGCTGATTTGGGACAACCGAAAAACATCGTACTCATTTGAGTATTTTGAGTGGCTCAACAAAATATACTTACATGCCATTACATCAGGCTGGAAAAAAGAGAGTAAGCTAAAACTGGCAGCAGATGTGAAACTTGATTTTGATACTCCTGATTACATGACCATGCAAATGTTTGAACTAAATGTATTTAGTTTTTCGGCTGCAAAATCGGCAGCGGCTGTAAGGGAACTAAACGTACTGGCAAAACAGCACGATACTTTTAGCAAATTTAGCAAAGAAGCCAGCGACAAAATACTACATTTTTACAATGATAATGCTTTAAAAGCTGAGTACAATCATGCTTGGGCAACTTCGCAAAATGCTGCTGAATATCACAGGTTGATGAAGCTAAAAAAAGAGTTTCCAACATGGCAATATATGACGGTTGGGGATGATAGAGTTAGGGATGCCCACCGTGCGCTTAGAGGCAAAAAGTTTAAAGCTGGAGACATTGATAGCATTTATCCTCCAAACGGATGGGGATGCCGTTGTTATGTTAAGCCACTTACAGGTGTGGCACAAACTTACACATCACCAAAACAAGCTGAAGACATACTTGCACAATCGGGGATTGATAAAAACGGAGTGAGCGAATGGGACAGGATGATCAAAGGTGGTTTTAATAAAAATCGTGCTAAAACAAGAACCATTTACGATGTAGATAAACACTATTTAAAAAGTGAATTAAGCCAAAAACTTACCTACAAGGATCAGGGGCTGGAGGCTTTTGCCAATATTGATAAAACCAGTCTCCCGAAGATCACTGTTAAAGAGCGTGACTTTACGTTTGCTACAAAGTTATTGGCTGATAATGCAAACTTATTTACAGATTACACAAAGCGAAAAATAGCATTTTCCAGCAAAACTTTAAAAGCTCATAATAAAGCCGACAGGCTAAATATTATTGAGTTTGTGCCTGAAATACTTGAGTCGCCCGATGAAGTATTTATGAGCGAAAAGGGTTCATCAAAAACCATTCAATTAAAATATATTAAACACTATAATGATAGGAGCTTGATAATTGTAAGCGATATATCAGATGAAGGAATGAATATTAAAACATGGTTTGAAGCTGATAAAGATAAGTTCGACCGTGACTGGAGGTCAGGCATATTAATAAAAAAAAGCTACTAAACATTAGAGACTAGCGTCTGGAGCTTATCCCAGAATCATACTCATTGATGCTTAACAGCTTATCAGACTGCAAATATACAACATAAAACCACATTTGTCAAATGAAACCAGCGTTTACATATAAAGGACGACCTTATAGTTTCGCTCAAGTGAATAAGCACTGGCAGCGAAATAGGGTACAAATGATGCCCGAAATTGGGCAGGTTGCTGTTAACTTTTTTAAAGCACGGTTCCAGGCACAGGCATGGACAGACCGATCGGCAAAAAAGTGGCAAAAGCGAAATATAGGTAACCGTTATCAAAAGCGTGGTGTTACAGGTAAAAAGAGTTCACGACTTCGACTTACAAAGGCTGCTAAAAGAGATAATGGCAGAGCAATATTAGTACGAACCGGGAAACTAAGAAACAGCATCAAAGTAAAATCGGCATCGGCTAACCATGTTATAATAGGCTCAAACATTAGTTATGCATCAGCTCATAATTTTGGGTTTAAAGGCAATGTAAGGGTAAAGCAGCACACACGCAAAATTCGTGGCAGAGTTACTACCCAAAACATCGAAACAAGGCGCAAAAGTAGCCGTATGGTAACTACAGGCAGTGCAACCGTTAAAAGCTACACACGCAAGGCAAATATACCACAGCGGCAATTTATGGGCAATAGCCATACCCTTAATATGAAGTTTGACAAAGTAATATTACGAGCTATAAATAAATCATTTTAAACATGAACGCACTAGGAGATTTTTACAAACAATTGGCAACTCGCTTGCTTAATATTAAAGATGCTGAAGACAAAAGTATAATTAAACATATCGACTTTTGGAATGAGCAGTACAATGGCGACTGGAAAGAAGTATTTAACCACCCTGCTGTATTTCTGGAGTTTAAAAGCATCCCGTGGCAAAGTACTGGTAGGCATAAACAGCTTGGGCAAATGTATTTTGATTTACACATTGCCAGTAGCACAAAAGCCAAAAGTAGCTATAAAGGTCAATTTACCGATTTGTTCCTGGAGCATCTACAATTAAATGACCTTATACACTATTGGTTAACCGGATGGAATGGTGATTTTTTTGGCTCAGTAAGCCGTACAAACTTTGCAACCGACCATATATATGGTGATATTATTAAGCATGTGCAAAGCTTTAAATGTACTATTACTGATAAGGTTGCAATGAGGAGTTTTACAAGGGTTGAAGGGGATAAGTTGGTAGTTAATTTGGATATAGAATAATGACAGAGTCCGTTTAAGTGGCAACCGTGATTTGTATACCAGAGTCAACTTCGCCAAACATATCAAATGGTATATTCTGAGTATATAGTACAGGCAGATTCATCATATTTGCGATTGGAACGAAAGTCTTATTATCACCGGTCAAAACAACATCAATATATTTAAGGCTATTAGCTACAGAAGAAATCTTCAAATCATCATTTACCCATTGTCTTGCTTGATAAAACTCACCGCCATCTTTTTTTATTGATTCTAATTTGCCAAGAAACTGGTTTACACTATAGTTAGGTAAGTATTTTTTTAAATTAGTATTTATGTCTATTGCCGTTTCACATGTATAATCAACAAATACAATGTTGGATCCAGAGAATAGCTCAAGCAATTGGTCATCCAAGGTGCCAGATTCTCCAATTTTGGTTAATTCCGCCAATGTGACAGCAGATATATAAAAGTAAACTTCATCTTTGGGGTTTGATATCAAATATTCAAGCAGCTTGTGAGTAGCGGTTATTCGTTGTTTTACGCTGGGGTTTTTCTCAAATCTGTCGGGTGAAAGCAAAAAATCAATAATAACAGTTGTATCAAGAAAAACTTTTTTCCATTCTTTAATAGGCTTAATCATATATGGGATTATTTGATAGGTATTTATCTAGGTCATTAGCAAGCTCATTTCTAATGTTGTCAATCTCTTTAGTCTTCTCAGAAAAAGACTCGTCACTAAGTATATTAAAATCTATTAACTGTGCCTCTTTTATTGTCCTTGAGTCAGTTTCTATTTTTCGCTGTACAGTAAGCCTTAACTTTCTACCTTTGTAATATTTAATTAACTTTAGCTCTTGTTCGCCATCAACTTGAATATTATAACTAATACCATGCAAATGAATTGAAGCACCCTCAGATACTTTGCCGCTTCCAATTTTGGTAAGAACACCTTCAATTGTACCAATTTCATAGAAGTATTTTGATGGCTCCGGAAGAGTTACTTCATCTATATGCAAGTCAAAAGCTTTCGATTTATCATACACTTTTATGAAGTATCTGCCATCCGAGACTTTTTGTAGTATTCTAGCATACTTTCTTTGGTTTGAATTCATACCCAAATACCTACTTTCATGTATTTGCTTATGAACCACCTTGAGTGAGTTATACACTACCTCATTAGAGGTTGTTAGATTAAGAGCATAACAATTACCACGAATTTCACTGAGTACAATTTTATCGTCTTTTTGTAACGTAATTGCCTTTGACAAAGATGATAATAACTCTGCGACATCCTCAATTGGCAAACCATTTTGAGCGTTTAGGCTATGGTCTCCATCATCAAAACTTATTGTAAAGTCGTAATATTTCATTTATGGGTTTAACGATGTAAAATTAGTAAAGTTTCATAAAGTTGCAACTAATTATGAAAAATACAAGAAAAAGCCCGGGCGTTTGCAGACCGATCACGAAGACCGTGGGTGTAAAAAACACCCAACCCGGGCGTTATTTAAGGATAAATAAAACCCAAATTGGATGGTCTTCGTGATAAATAGTCTGCTATGCAAAAGTAATAAAAAAAGCCTCGTTAAAACGAGGCTTGTAATATAAGATGTGGGTTGGTATGGTGTTTTGAACTACTTTGCTTTAGAACCACAAGCAGGGCAACTGAGTTTATCACTATTTTCAGTATAAAGGATTGTTCTGTGACAAGAAGGGCATTCTTTTTCTTTCACAGTCCCATTTTCTTTGGCAACAAGTTCAACATAGCGGTCAATCCTGTGAGCCGAATACTGTATCTTTTTAATATTCTTGGCAATTTCAAAAAATTTGATCAATGCCAATAAAGCAATAACAAATACAACTAGATAATAAATAATAATTAAATCTTCCATAAAGCATAAGTTTTTTAAGTTAAAAAAAGTATAAAGATAGTATTAAAACAACGATGTTTGTTTGGTTCGTTGCTTACGGCCAACACGGCCTGTTTTATGTATTTTGGTTATATAGCCATCAATCATCATCATATCAATTTCAATATGTTGCAGGGTGATGTTGTTATAATCGTTTAAGTCATGTTTACGCAACAACTCTTCCATCCAACGTGTGGAAACAGAAAACACATACTCCATCAGTTCCATTGCTGCCTCATGGTTTACCTTCATACGCTCCAGCTCATTATAAAAAACAAGTATGCGCTTAATTTTCTGTTTGCTTAAATCGGGTCGTTGCATTATGATTTATTATTATTTACAGTTTACAGTAACCACCATCGTATTAGGAGCTTTGCTTTCACCTTCAAAATAAGGGTAGGCTTTAAAGCGTAGGCTGGGTATTGAGCCATCAACGTCAACCAGCTGTAAGCCTACAATAAAAGTCCACATGTCATCTCTAAATATCATTTTCCAAAGTATTTCATCCTCTACCATTACACTTGCTATGTTTTGGATTTTATGGATGCCTTTATCATACACATAGGTTGATATTAGTATGCGCCTTGGGTGGTTAAAATCGGGTTGCCATACTAAGCATCCACTATTGTTGTGTATGCGTAATCCTGATACTCCAAGTAGCTTGTTCCAGCCTGTATTTTTAATGCTATCACGGCTGTACCAAGCCTCTTTACTAAACTTAAATGTACCTTCGAGTGTTGTACCAAATACAAACGGCCATAGCCTGTCGATTGTTGGATTTGCGTAGTGGTTGTTTTTTTTGATTTTGTAGTCCATACTATGAGAGTTTTTGTTGAATGATACTTGTTATTTTATCGATAAGAGTTTCGCTATAAACATCAATTGCATATGCAGGAACAACCAACAATACCAAATTGAGGGCAACCCCCTCAGCAGGCTTAATTGAGAATCTTGTTTTTTTCTTTGTGGCAGGGCTTAATAGCCTATTTACAATGCGGCTATAAATAGAGTGAACTAAGTGTTTAGCCATTAATGATTGCTCTTTATTTAGGTGCAGATCAGGAGTAACTATTGTTAGAACCCGGAGCAGTTCCTTTAACTCGCTGCGGTTAAATTCAAATATGATATTCTCAGTATTCATCTTCGTATTTTTCTTTGCGTAAATATGTGTCGGGGTATGCTTTTTCGATGTGTTTGCGGCTCAAGTATGCAAAGTATTTGGGAAGGTGCAAAAACACCTTGATTTTATTTGCCTTACTTAGTTTATTCCACAGTTTCGTAGCTGCACTTTTGCTAACCTTGTAGTGGTACACATGCCAGAACCGCTCGAATGACAAATCATCTTCTACCTTTTTTATATTGAAGATTCCTGTTTTTGTAAGTGGATCAACCATGTGTTGCATATATGGAAAGGGAAACTTATCATTCCAAAAAAGGAACATGAGTTGTTTTTCATCATCAATGCCCTCAGCTTCAAACAGCCTTAAATACCCTCGTAAATCGTATTTAAACACTATTTTAACACCTGATTTTTTACCTGTTAATATGTATTGCATTATCCTTGTTTTAGATATCCTTTTAACATATTTTCAAACTGTACTATCACTTTGCTTAATTCGAGGGGGGTGTGATTGTTTAGCTTTGTACTACCAGGTCCTTTTACAACGAGCCAATTATTAAGCATATCCATATCAACCAGTCGCTTTTGCTTTGGTTCGCTCCAGTAAGAAAACGCTAAATGTGGTGGCAGCTGGTGGCATAATGAGAGGATCCTTCGCCTTTTGGTATTACCTGCTTTAAAGCTGGTTTTGTTTTGCTGTTCGTACAAATTTTTAATAACTAATGCAAGCTCGCTTTTGCTCATTTGTAGTGTGCGATTGGTACGTCCATCAGTGGCTTCACTAATTATGTCACGCTTCATATCAAAAATATTTAACTTACTGAGCAATGTATTAAACTGTATTATTTGTTGGTTGTTTGGGGTTATCATATTATATCCTTTCTGCAAATTCGTAATTTTTATCTTGGTTTATCTTGATTTCTTCTAGTGTGGCGTCAAGCTGCTTATTTTTAAACAGGGTTTTACAAACTGGAGTACAATACTTTTGAGCATTGGTTGTAGGTGCAAACTCATTGTTACAATTGAGGCATTTTTTTGAAACTGCTACACGGTTTTGAGTTTTACCGGGTTTTTTCTGAGTAGTTGTTTCGGGCGTTTTTTCGGTAATTTTTAGATCAGGTTTGTTGTCTGAAGTATTATCAGGTTTGGGTGCAGATACACTTGGTATTATTGGAGTTTTGCTTTCTAGTATTTGTCGCACCAAAGTATCTGGAGGGTTATTAACTTCAATGGTTATTTTCATTGTACCCATTTCAATTTTAAGGATGCTCTCGGTGATGTTAATTAGTGTTTGCATTATTATTATTTTAGTTTAACTATTTCGTAATATTTAACCAGCCTGTTAAAATATGGCTGATATACTTTTTTGTCTGAGTTGTGTTTTAGTGTTGATATTGAGCTTTCAACAAATAGTACAGGATCAGTCACGATTGTTGCCTTTGCCAATTTAACATCACCAACGGGGATGCCGTTGGTGAGGAAGTACTGATCTATTTGTTGGAGGGTTGGCATATTGTTAGTCTGGTAGTTTTACTTTGGATTTGTTTTCACTTTGCCATAGTTCAAAATCATCAATTCTTTTTATAATACCATCCATATGCTTTTGTGTACAGCCGCTTAATCCACAAGTTGTTTGATAGTCATAAAGCGTAGGTACACTATTAAAATCCTTAGCTGTTAATACAAAAATTGGGATGTGATTAATTTTAGAATCCTCAATAATTTGGGCATCTTTTACTCCATTTTCTGATACTAATATATGTGGAGTAATAAGTTCATTAAGCTTTTCAATCATTTCAGGTTTATTTGGAGTATCAACTCGTGCGAGTAGGTAGTCCATCATTGCAAATGCATCATCAAATCTTTGTTGTGGGGTTGAATTTTTCATTGTTTTTGTTTTAATTATTAGGGTGTTTAATTTTCTTTCGTTCAGCCTTGCGCCTTTCTGCTCTTGTAGATGAAGGCATGAAAGGTATACTCATATTCAACATAGGATCAGGTCGGGCTGTTATTTTAAAAGACTCAACAACCTCTATCCCTTTTTCTTTAGCCTCATCTATTGTCATTATTATTGGCTCTTCAGGGTATACTTTATTTAAAGCATTTGATAGTGACGTTTTACCACTATTACTAGCGTCTATAATTATTATTTTTCTCTTTTCCATTTTAGTAAGTATCTACTTTAGTGTTTCCCAATGAAGCACGCTCCAAGACAAATCCCATTTGATGGCAGTGTCATTAAATCCCTCACAAAACAAATCATCTCCTTCAGAAAATGTACCCTCTTTCCAAATTTCATTATCAATGTCTTTTTGAGTTTGCCACTTTATTTTTTGCCCATCATTAGGGAGTGTGTCTCTATTAATTGCTAATTCCATAATCATTTATTTTATTTTAAACCCGCTTGCTAACTGTTGATAAAAGCCATTGGAATAACGGCTCTTATCTATGCATTAGCCTTTATTTGCGTTGAAAGGCACAGTGAGTTGGCAACGTGCATTTTCCATTTTCTCGAACATTGCAGGGCAAATAGGATTCAGGAGCATCGCAATTTATATTGCTAACATTTTGTCTAGGCAATTTTTTTAATTTGCTTTCAAACTCGCTTTCTGGTGGTCTTAAATTTTCGTTTATTTCTTTGTGCATAATATTGTTGTTTTAGTTATTGAACACTTTTTTCCTTTTTCATCATAACATTCTCTACATGAATACCATTGACACATAAGGTTACAATTACTAAGTGAGCGTTTTTCTGCTACTGATAGTTCCATCCTAGTTGTTTTGATATTTCGGGTGTAAATCCTCCTACTTCTTTAAATCGCTCTGCTAACCTTACATTAACTTCAGCTTGAGCCTTATTAACTGGTGATGCTAAAGCCCGCCACCAGATGCATATATCAATGCGCTCAGCTGCGTTTACTTCTTCTAGGGTTGGGTATATCATATCTCGTGTATTTTATAGGATGATGATGTTTGAATTATATCAAGCACAGCCTGATCAGCTTGCAGTTTACGGTAGTATCCCTGTCCGCCTTTGTAGGGTATAGGATCAACTAAATAACGGTGGTTTTTAAATTCCCAAACATACCTCCCGGGTGAGTAATCGCCATATTCCTGCTCCGTTTCGTTAATAAATATTGTTTCCCAGCTTCTTCCATCAACTCTATCAAACCAAGGCTCGGGTATGTGGGCATGAGGGTTTTGTACTGGGTAACAACCAGCTAACTCAGCCGCTCCTACAATACAACCTGTTGGAAAAATATTATCAATGGGATTATTTGATAATCCTAGCTCTCGAAGTGCAGTAATGAAAGGTTCACTAGCGCAAATTGCTATTTGCTCGGCAGTCCATTTTTTGGCTGCATGAATTAGGTATGTTCCTTGGTAAGATGATGGCTTAGAACGGGTTTCAAATTTCTTTATCCCGTGAACCAATAGGCTTGCCCAAGGTTGATATATTGTTAGTACTTTCATCCTTATACAGTATTCATAATTACTTTTGGTTTCATTTTATCCTTGAGAGCCTTTTCAAGCCTTGGTGCTAGTACCTCACTAATCAACTTATCTACCTTTTTCGATTGGTTACGACCAAGCTTGTTATTAGCTACATTTCCTATCTCTATTGTTTCTGAAACAGAGACTGACGGGATTTTATATGTGATTTTTAACTTCATATACGTAAATCTTTTAATGAAAAACTAGGGTTCATTTCTTTTAGTTCACTTAATGCGGTATGTGGGTGAAACATGAATAGATGAGCTAATGCAACTATTGGTCTACTTATACTCCAAAACAGATAGCCTAACATAAATATGAACCCGACAAATACTAAAATTATAATAACCAGTATCCTTTTACTTAAATCTTTCATTGGCTTTGTTTTATATTGATGAAAAATTAAGATCAACAGCTTTGTATTCGCCATTATCACCCTTTTGCCATATACGCATATAGCGATTTGAAACATTTGTAGAGATGCTTTGTTTTACAAGCTCCATAGCCTCAAGCCACAGTTTATGGGTTATTTTATATTTAAATAGTCCAAGTATACGTTTGGTATCCATACGTCCTTTATCAACTTGAAAAGCATGGTTTATAATCTCTTGAATTTCGTGTCCGGCATCACCTGTTTTTGCTATTAAAAACTCTTTAATTTTTTCGTGAGCTAGTGTAATTCTATCATCAAACTCAACACGCTTTTGTAGGGATACTTCAATTTTAATACTCTTATCGAAGCTGGTAAGTGTATAGTTACCTTTGCCATCAACCTTAATATTATTCTGTTTAAGAAGTGCTGTATGAAGTTTATCACAAAGGTTAAAGCTTTCATTTTTAAATTTTGCAATTTGTGAGTTTAAAGTCATTGCTTTTTTTAGGATTCTGTTTGCTGCACGATCACGTTGTTTATCAACTATAGGTACATACTGTGAAGGAACTGTATTGCCTTCATGATCTTTCCAAATTTTCTTAGCCATTTTTATATAGTTTTAAGTTTGATTATTATTATAAAGTTGCCACAGCATCTTGTATTATTGCCTGTATCATATTATCGCGCGATTCCTGCATACTTTGCCACACAACGGCATCAATATCCTTTTTCATGTTAATGTGCATATAGGTGTAGGTACGTAGTAAATCAAGCCCTTTTTCGCCTGAGTAAGCATGTGTGTTTAACCATGCTTCATCAATAATTGCATATTGAAGTTTCCACCAGCTCCAGTACTGTTTGTGGGTTGCAAAATCGTTTATGAGTTTTTCGTCACCGCCAAGGTAAATATCAAGGTAGGCCATGCCTGTTTTAAATATTAACTCGCTGTAGGCATAATCGGTAATGCCATTAATTTTAGTGATTAACTCACGGTTTTTGTGTGCTGGAGATAGTGTATTCATATTTGTGTTTTTAGTTAAACTCTTTGTTGCCCCAGTATTTTTCAGCACCATCGTGCCAAATTGTATATGGCTTGCCTCCACCATAGCGGCTTACTGGAAAAGCTTTGTAACCTTCAATTCTTATTTTTATATCGGCATCATAGCGAACAAACTTTGCAGCTCTACCTTCGGGATGTTTACCTTCAGCATGACTGATAAAGATGAATAGTTTTTTATCAAATTCCTCTTTGAGTTCGATGTATTGGCGTTTTGTTAGGTCGGTATATTGGTAGCTATCAATTATTATTATTTCAGCTGATTTGCGTTTACGCAGACGTTCCTTTAGCTCTTCGATAGGCTCACGGTGTAGTACTAAAAATCGGCTACTTACCTGTTTCATATTTTCATCTGTAACAACACGCTGCATGCTTTTGCGAGCACCTTCCTCCAGTGTGTTATATAATACCTTACCAAAGTTTGTAAGGTATTTGGCTAGCTGCATAGCAAAACGTGTTTTACCATTGCCCGAGTGGCCCCATATAATCCAAACGCCTGAGCGCTCAGGTATCCCGAAGCTCGCTTCCCAGAGACCCTCAAATTGCATGGTATCAAATTTTGTATCTATCAGTTGTTCCACGGTAATGGCTCTTCTCATTTATTTACTAATTAGCAATAGCTTTCTCTTCTAAAATAAAATGTCGTTCTACACTTTTTTTAACACGGCGTAAATCACCTTCGCATGTATTAAATATCTCTTGTATTTTACTATCATCATCCAGATGGTTTGCTAGGCAAATATCTTTTACATCTTTAAAGTTTATTGGGCGGAGGTGGATTGTTTTACGACCTATACGACTCCAGTATTCAGCATATCCACTTTTATCACGAAGCTTGCCTTTTAGTAATCGTTTTTCGAGGGCTGGTACACCTGATAGGATGAATGAACAATATCCGTCCAACTCATTATAAAAGTCCATAAATAGGTCTAATGAAGGGTCGTTTAGCTTATCTGCCTGATCAATTATTAATATGGGTTTTTCTAAGCCAATTAGATGATTAATAAACCTTTCAATTAGCTCGTCAGTTTTTCCATCCGAATCTAACCCTGCATTTATAAGGAGGTTTTTAACATAGCTTTTACGGCTCCAGTATTTTTTGCATTCAATGAGTATTACATTATCATTATTGCTTTCGTATTGCCTGTATGCATGGCTTTTACCAGCCCCAGCATTATAACTAATAGCTAAACAAAAACTTCTTTCTTGAGCCGATTCCAATAATTCGCAAACACCTTTAAGGTTTGCAGTGTGGGCAGTATTCCAGTTAAAATTTATTTTTAACGAAATTTGTACTTTGCGCCACATTTCGGCACGTATAAGTTTCCACTTGCCATTAATCATATGGCTTAACGTTGCACTTGATACCGCAGTACGATGTGCCAAACTATTTAGGCTACGTTTGCCAGCCCATTTTTGTAACTCTTCAGAAATTTTGTATTTAATGCTATCATCCATAATATTGTAGTTTAAATTCCACTTAAAAAGGAGTCAGCCTCTACTTTACTGCGCTGATCCTTGGTTAATTTACCACCCATTTTTATTAATAAATCTTGTTGTTCAATCAAACTTTCTTCGGTAATACCAGTACGTGCTTGTAAAGCTTTTACTGCTTTTAGATCACGCTCATATTCCATATCGGCAATTTTGTAATCTTCGTTCCAACGCTCTTTATCACCATCTTGCATTAGTATGGGGATAACCTCGTGTGAGCGTTTTGGCTGGGCATATGCAATAAACAGTAAGCCGTTATCGGTTTGCTCGTATAAGCCTACATATTGATTAAGAGTTTCGGGATCGTAACGAACAATGAATTTTGCACCAACATATCTCCTACGGAATTCCAAATCAATTTTATTGTCCTGATCAAGTACTTCGTAGTCATATTCTTTATTGGCAACAGTTAATTTAATGCCACCCCTACGATATGTTGATCCTTTGTTTTCATCAAGCCAAAACATTTCAATAATATCAAGTTCACTTACTTCGTGCTTAAGTGGTGCAGGTTGTGAATAAACCTCGCTCCGAGTTTTTTCTTTGTACTTTGGATGTTTGCCATTATTCCATTGGTTAACTGCCAACTCCCAAGCCTTTGCGAGTTCCTCACGAGTATAAAGTTTGTGTTTGTTGGCTAATAAAAAGTCAATGTTTGGAGTATTATCAATGTTACGTACTTGAATACTTTGTTTGTCAGAAAACCAAAATCTACTTATAACTTGTTGTTGAATACGATTGAATACTTGCTCAATTGGGTTACTCTTTTTATAAGCTTTATGAGGATAATGTGTGCCTCCAGTTGCTACTACCTTATCATAAAGGATTTGCATACGTTTGCTTTTATGACCTGATTGATTATCGTAAGTAAATAGGTAGGGTTTGCAACCTGAAGATTTAACTGAAGCTTTTAATGCTGTAAAATGATCAACATGCGATTCCGTTTCAGAAAAACTAGATCCAATAATTTTTTCAGAAAAAACGTCAATTGTAACATCAATTTTGAGCTTGGCTGCCATACCTTGCGTATTATCATAATAATGTACCCAGTCGAGCTTTGTACCATCAATAGCCCACCAAGCATTTGGAAACCATTGCTCACGATTACGCTTAAGATGATGACCATAAAGTCGCATATATTCATCTTTACCGTGGCGTGCAAGTACCCATTGGCGTTTTACTTCGGGTTTGTTGAGCCATAGGTTAACGGCACTTTCTGAGAGTTCGGGTAGGTTATTTTCAAGAGCGTACTCGTTGTACATTTCCATTAAATATGGTACAACAGGTTTGTGAGGCAGGCAATAAGTAGCAAGTAGCCAATCGGCAACATCGCCCTCAATTTTTGTAGGATTACTATTACCTATACCACCATGAATTAATGTTGCATAGCCATCTGTTTTATATTTTTTAAGTTTACGCTCAAGGCTTCGAGCATTACCCGGGATGGAGTGTGGGTATTTTGATGAATCTAAATTATTAACAGCATCAACAACACGCTGCCAAATGCCTTTTGTATTACCACCACGTGCACGCCTATAGCCTTGCACTTCGCTAACAAATGATGTAATTGCAGCATATATTTCGGCATTGGCACGATACTCATCTTGTTTGATTTGGTCGAGCGGTTTACCATCGGGCTTCCGAAATGCGCTGAAATAATCATGCGCCTCGTTATCAAATTCAATATAGGAAGTAAACAGGTCGTTTTTTAGGATTTTATTTGGGTCGCCAAGTTTGTCCCTAACATCTTGCTTAAAGCGTTCGGGCATACTTTCGTATTCAACTAATGCTGGAGTATTGCGGCAACCACGGCGGAGGATGTTGATTTTGCCACGGTGTGAAAGCAGTTTGTAGTTTTCACGAGTAAATACCGTACCGATTAGGGACGAGGCAGGAATAGCTATTGTATTTTGATAGTATTCCATAATAATTAACTTAAAATTGAACTATATTCGGTTGCTAATTCTATAATTTCCTTGGCTTTTTTGCCTTTTTGTTTAACTTTTCCAGATAAAACTCGACCTACATAATCCCTGCTACAGTCTAATTTATCGGCTATTGTACCCAGTGTTCCGTGTATTTTTATTGGTATTTTTTGACTTTCCATCGTTAAAAGTGTATTTTTGTCGTAATAATTCGACAAATATACAACCATTGTGTTGTATAAAACAAACATTTGGTAGTTTATTTTTAACAAATTTTTATGTCAAATAGTGTCTCCCATCGTATCAAATTGATAATAAAGCACTTTGGCCTTACTAAAAATTCATTTAGTAAGGCAATAGGGATGACAAATAACGTAACTATTGGTCGTATTGTTAATGAGGAAAGGAGTCCCAGCTACGAAATACTTGAAAAAATCATACAAACATATGGTAGTATTGACGCTCGCTGGCTAATAACTGGATTTGGAGAAATGGTGACAGGATATAGTAGCTCCGCCTCATTTGCCGCAAATGAGGTGAAAGAGCCGAGTGTCAGCAGTGACTATGAAGACTATCAAATTAGAACGGAAATGAACCTAGTTATTTTTCGACAGTCGAAGGAGATATTTAGATTAAATGATATTGTTGATAAACTTGAAAAGGATAATAAGACACTATCATCTGGCATTAATAATGATGCGTAAAAGATAAATTAGCTTCTGCTGTACAATTAACCATCGCTCGGAGTCTGGCAACTCTTTCAGAAGCTTCCCTTTGGCTAACTCTATACTATACTCTTCCAATAGTGTTTTATATTCTGTAATTCTGTCATCAGTTAATAAGAATAGGATTGCAGCCTCAATTCCTGGACCAAATGTTTCAATATCGTTGATTATTTGTTCAAAATTGTCATTATTATTAATAGCAGGTTTTTTGTTAAGCATATAATTTTTAGGTTTAATTACTTTATATATAGAACTTTTTTAATCAATTTTTCGTGTATTTGTTTGGATTCGTTAACAAATAATACACACGAAAACACACTTGTTTTTAATAAATATCCATAACTGCCTATAAACGTGCCATGTAATTGGATAACCATATGAATTATCCCCCCACGAACATGCCATGAGAGTGTATTAACCCCCTCTGTAAGCCCGTTTTTTATGTAATAATGTGCTATATATGGATTATCCCCTAGCGTAGATCATTGTTTTTCATGCATTTTGTAACCCCAATTGTAACCCCATTTGTAACCCCAAAGCCATATTTTACTATTTCTCTTATTAATTTTTTGTTTGCATATCATCATTTTAAACCATGTTTAAACATGTAATAAATACTATTAAAAGCATTTGAAAACTAGGCTGTTTTTGGTTAATACTGCTACTTTCAGGGCTTTGTACATATATAAAGTGTAATTAAATTCTTATTATTGCAGGTATTAGTAAGATAAAGTGTAGGCAAATTGTACTAAAGTGTAGTTTTGTATAATTCGTTTGTAAATAGGATATGAGCAATTCACACTATGAGTAGTTATAAATCAATAAGTTATAATGTTTCGGGCAAAATTGGTTTGTGTATGTTTTGTTTTGTGCCCCTTAGTAATAAATGATGATTTATTAAATAAGGTAACTTTAAATGAAATTCCAATATTCGAAACACAAATTACAAATAAATAACAAAAACCAATATTCAAAA
>JASFZK010000064.1:0-6585 GCA_045267845.1 Bacteroidota bacterium
CATTACGAAAAATGCTATCAGAACCAATAGAATTGTATATCTAGGTATTTTAATCTTCATTACTTGATAAACTTAAAAGGTGCAAATTTATTATAAACTAGATAGGTATTAAAAATAATTAATAACTTAGCACATTAATTAATCATTTAAACCTAAAAATTATGAAAGTTACAAGTTACAAGTTACAAGTTACAAGTTACAAATAGCAATATGCGTATTGTTTTTACTCTGTTGTTTATGTTTGTTACTAATAGCTATCTGCTATTGCAAGGACAAACAATGCCTTTTGATAAGAATATTATTTTGGAAGAAACAAATGGAGGCGCAATGGTTTTTGATATTCAATATGCTAACAATAAGCTGTTTGTATATTCGTCAACAAAGCTATTAGTTTATGACAATGAAGGAGTGTCACTTTTACAAACACTTGAGTTAACAAACCTAGGTAAATTTGCCCCCAATTTTTTTGATAGTAGAGTTTGGGTGCCAGACACCAAACTTATGGCATATAACTCTACTGATAATGTACTTTATGTTGTAAGAACAGACATGAAAATTGAGGCTTTTGGGTTTAATGAAGAAAATAGCACTTATTATTCTATGGGCATAATAGTAGAAACTCCAGCTGAGATACATGATATAAAAACACTACATGGCTTTACTATTCTTAAATATGATGAAGTTAATCAAAGGTTGTTTTGGGTAGTACAAGGCAGGTCGGCAGATGATAACAGTACAGGAACCTTTCATGTTAGAGAAACATACTTTGCAATTTACAAGGAAGTTTTTGTTGGGCAAGACTTAAATTTAAATATAGTTCATAACGAGTTTTATGTACATAATATTGATGAGGAATATATTAATGCAATTTATGATATTGAGTTAATTGACGATGGAAGTGAATATTACCTTGCAAGGATACGAAGAATTGATATATTTAGTATTACAGAAGTTGTTGGGGAAACTAATATTTCTCCTGTGGGTTCAATTTCAACTCCAGAAGGAAAAATAGGTAAGTTATTGTACATAAATGAAATTAATAAAGTAATTGCTTTTCCTTACAGGCTTCCTTTTCAAGATGGTGTTTGGGAGCCAGATTCTTCAAATTACGCCATTAATTTTTATGTTATTGATGTTTACAATCATGAAGCTGAGACTATTGCATCACCTGATAGAAGAATAATTGATGCTGTTTATTTACCTGACAATGATGACCTTATATTATGCAGAAATCCAGTGAACGATATTTATAATACAGCAGTTGGAGAGCAGGATATTGCAATTTATCATTGGAATGGCAGTACATTTACATATGATACAGAAAACTACTTAATTAATACCAATGGCTTTCAAACCAATGTTAATCCTAATACACCAACAAGAATGATACCTGTTGGCAATAATGGTATAATTATAAGTAAAACGCACGAGATAGTACACCTATATAAAAATTTTGGTGGTAATAATTATTCATTTGAGCAAAAACACTCTGGGATAAATAATTTTTTCTTTTTAAGTACTCAAGGTAACAATAATACTTTTATCATAAATCTTGTTAATAATGGAATTGTAAAACTAAATCCGTTTACTTTTGAAAGTACAACAAGAACTGGTTTTCCTGCTTTCCATATTGTACAAAATGAACAACATGGCAAGCTCTACTTTTTTAATAAACTAAACAGCAATAATACTGGGGTATACATGCACGATATTGCTAGCGGTCAAACTATAAATATAAATGAGCTAAATATAGTAGAAGAGCAAATATCTAACCCCATTGGTGATGTTGTTTACAGCTCCTTTACAAACCAAA
This sequence comes from Bacteroidota bacterium, assembly GCA_045267845.1. Classification (GTDB taxonomy): domain Bacteria; phylum Bacteroidota; class Bacteroidia; order Bacteroidales; family F082. The sequence continues at coordinate 1,814 of JASFZK010000064.1, forward strand.
TACTTGTTTCAGAAAATGCTGTTAATGGAAGCAGCATAGGTGTTAAATGCTACAATGGTACAACTGGTAAATATGAGAGTTCAATTACAATACCTACTGGCTACTGCAAAAAAATGTTCATCTCACCAAACGGGCTTTTGTATGTTACTGCCGGTATGTACTACGAATATAATCAAGTACCACATATTTACATATTTGATATCGTAAATAATTACCAATTACTTAATGGACCAAATGGTGAAGATGTAAATATTCCACCAACTCTTTTAAGTTTCAGATATTATTCGGCTAACTTTTGTTATAACCCATATAATCATGCAGTATATGCTACATTTAGTCCTCAGGAATTGGTAGCAAGTCCATATACATCTTCATCAGAGAGCAATGAAATTTTAAATATTGATTCTAATCCATTAACATATCCAAATGGAATATTATTAAAGCTAACTGATGTAATACTACATGAGTATATGGATCTTGATTACCCTAGTGAAATTATTTGTCGAGAACCTCTAGTTGGCAGCGGAGGAAATATGAATGGCTATTTATTTATAAATCAACAAAATAAACTATCAATATTTGATTGTGATGATAACACAATTATTGTTGATGTGGTAAGAACATTATCAGATATAACATATAGTACTAAATATGATAAATTATTTGGTATAGTTAATTATACAATGGAGAATGATGGAACAGGTACAAAAGTTTACGAAATAGATTCTGAAGGAAATGATGAAGAAATATATTCATTATCAGGTATTGTAAGTTCGTGTTTTATTAATCCATTTGATAATATGCTGTATTTATACCATAGGTTTGATGACAAAATGTTAGGAGAGTTAATTACAAGTTTAGTGAAAATAGATCCTGAAAATCCAGGTAATCCACAAATTATAGAACTTGGCGATGATGAAAATAACAAAAGATTTAATGGATTCTTTCCCGAAATATTGCAAAAAAGCCAAACCCCGGCTATAAGTGCATATAATAACAAAATATACCTACCAAACGGCGGGCATAGTAGTGTTAGTGTAGTTAATTTTGATGCAAATGAAACAATGACCCTCAACCCAGGTTCAAACTGGATATCAATCCCAAGGCATAGTGGTAATGTAACACCAGGCACTTACGACCCATGGCCAACCAGCTTAGTTTTCCATAAAGATAATTTTGAAACTCCTTATTCTAGCCTTAAACTAGCTTACAATAATACTCAGGCAACACCTGAGACCGAGGTTTATGCAACATATAATATCGATATAGAAGACTTTTGGTATTATGAAGATGACATGTATGATACGTATAGTTACCGTGGTTACAAGCTTGACTATTTTGAGAGTAGCTCAAATACCATAAGCCTAACCGGCAATGTGGAAGATCCTAATACTACCATGCACCTTTATGAAGACAAAGAAAATTGGATTGGTTATTTTCTTTACGAAAAGCAGGATATATTTGATGCCATTGCTGATATTGAAGATCAACTATATATGATTAAGGGTCAGGATTATTTTTGCTTCCGTGGCGATCATGATGGCAGTGGTGGTGTACCACAACCATTTGAGCCATGGATTTGCGATAAGCTCAGCCGTAATATTGATTATGGCGAAATGGTTGTATTAAAATCATATTATGACATCCCTGCATTTCAATGGAATTATTCAGGCAACCCACCTAATATAGTTGTTGACGAAGAACTTGAGTATTATTCATATACCGAAACATCTGACTATTCAGCATTTATTATTGAGTTGGATAGTACCGAAAACCCCGTTGAAATGGGTGCATTTGTTAATGATAGCTGCATAGGTGCTTGTACACTTACCCCCGAAGATACACTTGTTATTATTAAAGGCTACTTAGGTAGCCAACCCGGCGATAGTGTTGTGTTTGAAGAGTATTTTACTCAAAAAGCAACAAACAATAAACGTATAGTTGATTACTTTGTTTATAATTCCCAGCGAAAAGTAAATGAAAAAAGGGTTATTAAAACCGGTGAGAATAAAGACATGTATTTTATATCGTTTAAACCGGGTGATGAGCAAAAACTAACCGAATTTGAATACTCGTTTAGTATATTTCCAAACCCAACCAATAATTTGCTTAACATTAATTATAGTGTTGAAAACACAACAAAGGTTAACATAAGTGTTTTTGATAGTTTTGGTAGGCATATTGCAACATTGTTCAACTCAAATCAGCCTTTGGGCTCGTATGGTTTCCAGTGGAATCTTAGTGGTAACAATGGCAACAAAGTACCTAAGGGTCTTTATATAATTAAATTTAAAATTAATGATGTGGTAGTAAGTAAAAAAGTAGTTGTTAATTAAAAACACCGCGTTGTCATTTCGAGGTAAACGACCGTAGGGAGAGACGAGAAATCCCCTGAGATAAAGGCTTTTGCTCAGGAGATCTCTCCCTTTGGTCGAGATGACAACTGGGTTCTTAGGGGATTCCTTCTTGTAGTCGGAATGACAACATTGACAACCAGACAATTATGACAACAGAACCAACCATGACAACAATATTCAAAACATTCACTCTTTTTATAAGCCTAACCATTGGATTTTCATCCTTCGCCACCACAATAACCGTAAAACAGGATGGTACAGGCGATTACACAATAATACAAAATGCCATTGATGTAGCTATGGATGGTGATACAGTACTAGTATGGCAGGGAACATATTTTGAGAACATTAATTTTATAGGTAAAAACATTACACTGGCAAGCTTGATGCTCACCACCAGTGATGAAAATTATAAATACACAACCATAATTGACGGTAATAATACAGGAAGCTGTGTAATATTTATATCGGGCGAAACTGATGCAATATTATTTGGTTTTACTTTACAAAACGGCAGTGGTTATTTGGATATAAATATTAACGAAACTTATGGTGGAGGGGTTTTTATGGATCACTCGTCGGCTTCAATACACAATTGTATTATTAAAGATAATAAATCTACACATTTTTCAGGTGGTGTCCGTTGTGCCGAATTTTCAAATCTTTTTCTGTCTGGCACAAGTATATTCAGAAACCAATCATATGGCACAGGTGGATTAAGTATTGGTTATGAGAGCGTTGTTATTTTTGATAGTATAAACAAATGTAGTATTTATAATAATTATGCCGGAGCAGGCTGCGATATTACACAAGCAAACCACGAAATACCAATGCATTTTGTATTTGATACCTTTTCGGTTTTATTACCAACACCTTATTTTATTTATTCATCTGATGGATTTGGATATCAAGTTGAGTTTTACACATATAGCATCGATCATGCTTTTTTTAACCCCATTGATGCTGATTTATATGTAAACCCGGTTACAGGTGACAATAATAATGGCGGTATTACTCCCTACGAACCATTCAAAACCATAGCATATGCACTTTCAAGCATTGCCATTGATACCATAAATAAAAACACAATACATCTTGCAAACGGTTATTACTGCGATTCAACCAATGGCGAAAGATTTCGACTAAACATAAGACCCTTTGTTAACATTATTGGCGAAAGCCGTGATGGAGTTATTCTTGATGGTAGATACTTATCAGGTATTGCAAGTGGTAATACTGAAGTATCAGATTATAGTTTTGCTAAAATGACAATGAAACGCGGAGGCATTGTACGTGAGGATGGGTGGCAAATAGGTAATTCTTTTGTTGGAATGTATCAACAAAATGATAATATTGTTTTTGAAAGTATTATGTTTTCAGCCGCATGGAGCCGGAGGCCAGCTTTTAACCCAATTAGATGTAATAATGTTACCATAAAAAACTGTGAATTTAAAAATACAGTAGGAGGTACTGCATTACGTTTAGATAGTAGAAATGAAGATTCAATGTATGTATATAACTGTAAATTTATTGATAATATGCCTGATTATAATAACCCTGAAAAACCTTTAGGTATAGCACTTTCAATTCTGGGTGAAGAGTCGGTTAAAGTAATTGCAAACTCACTTTTTACAGGTAATAATCAACAAACAATTTCAAACTGGTTATCAGATAAATTATATCTGATAAATTGCACATTTACAGAAAACACATTATTAGCAAATACAGCTTCTTCAATTTCATCGCACGATGCAAGCCTTTATATGTATAACTGTATTAGCTACAACGAGGGTAATCAACCATTATCATTAACATATTACGAAACACAGGATACAGTTGTTATGGAAATATACAACTCATTAATTGAGGGAGGTGAAGAAAGTATTTATGTTCAACCCGGTTTAACAAAACTACACTACGACGAAACCAACATAGATGCCGATCCCTTGTTTTATGGCGGAGCAGAATATCCCTACAACCTAAGCGACCTATCACCTTGCATTGATGCTGGCACATTAGAACTGCCCGATTGGATTGAGCTACCTGAATTTGACCTTGCTGGCAACCCACGCATTGTTGGTGGAGCAATTGATATGGGAGCTTACGAGTGGAATCCAACAGTTGGAGTAAACGAGTACCAACCCATTAAAAAAGAAAAGGAAAAACTGCTAAGTGTAGCACCAAACCCTTTTAGTACAAGAACAACAATAAGTGCAAAATTCCCTGTAAAAAGCCATGTAAAATTGGAAGTTTACGACAACTATGGGCAGCGTGTAAAAGTGTTTATGAATGGTGTTACCTTGCCCGGCACATCACATATTATTTGGCTTGGTGATGATTATAACGACCACGTACTACTGGCAGGAATTTATCATGTTGTAATGTTTGTAGATGGTAAAGAAATTGAAAGTTTGA
>JASFZK010000065.1:0-13365 GCA_045267845.1 Bacteroidota bacterium
GTATAACAAGAGCCGTATGATGCGAGAGTATCACGTACGGTTCTGTGAGAGGCTTAGGGTGAAAATCCCTTTGCCTACTCGACTTCAAAACGTTAGCAACAAGGCAAAAGAAAGTCCCTGCACGTTTAAAGCCCATTTGATTTTTTCTTAATACCCAAAGTCAGCATAAAAAGCCAAAAGAGTTTAAATTTATCCAAACAAAAATTATATTAAAAAATAAACAGAAGAATATTAAATACTTAAAAGACCATGAAAACGAAAACTATTCTCATCGTATTAGCAGCTTGGGTTGCATTAACAGTTTTGGTATTCCAATCTTGCAATAAAGATAAAACCAACCAACCACCATCTTGTAAAATATCATCTCCAACTAACGGACAAGTAATTCCAAAAGGTGAAACGGTGTCGATTTCAGTTGATGCCGATGCTCAGATTGGAAACATAGTTGAAGTTCGCTTCTTAATAGATCGTATTGATAGAGGTTCAGTTACAAGTTTCCCTTATAATTATAATTGGAATACAAATAAGGAAAACTTTGGAAACCATACCTTAAAAGCTATAAGTTTTGATAACAGTGGTGGTAGCAATTATGATGAAATAACTATTGAAATATCAAATGCTGGTACAGAACCAACAGCACTTTTCACAGTAACACCTTCCAGCGGCACAACATATACCAAGTTTGCTTTTGATGCCTCTGGTAGTACAGATAACGAAGATCACACAAGCTATTTGCAAGTACGATGGGATTTTGATGGTAATGGTTATTGGGATACAAACTGGGATACCGACAAAACCCAAAAACACCAATACAACAAGGAAGGAACCTACACAGCAAAATTGGAAGTAAAAGATAATGACGGATTGACCGATCAATACACCAATAGCATTACAGTTAGCATTGGCAGTATCACAGGCACTTATACAGATCCACGTGATGGACAAACCTATAATACCATTATTATTGATAACGAAAAATGGTTTGCCGAAAATCTCAATTACACAACATCCACATCCAATTCTTGGACTTATAATAATAATCCTGCCAACGGCGATATTTACGGAAGGCTTTACAATTGGGAAGCAGCCTCTATAGCCTGCCCAAATGGCTGGCGTTTACCAAGCAGAGACGAGTGGATAGCTCTATCTGATTTTCTTGGTGGATTAAGTGTTGCAGGTGGCAAAATGAAAGAAACCGGAACAGCACACTGGAACACACCAAATACTGACGCAACCAACAGCAGTGGTTTTACTGCCCTCCCGGGGGGCAGTAGAAGTATTAATGGGTCGTTCTCCAATTTAGGCAATACCACAGGCTGGTGGTCGAGTACAACGGAGTTTGGTACGTACAAGATGAACCCAGGCGTGCAGTACAACCATAGCTATATGTTGATTTTCGGCAGCGATAGAGGAAATGGCAATAGTGTTCGTTGCTTCAAGGACTGATTGGACACCTTTTGCCAGCAATTGACAATTTGATGTATGGTATGAACCCCAATCAAGTTTTTTATGAAAATTGAAGATATATTAAAAACATAAGATAACAGGAATATCTACTTTCAAATAGAGGGTCTGTTTTGGAGTGCTTAAGAGCATTCATAATTGACTTTGCAAAATACTTAAAGCAAAATAATGCCAAAAAGAATTTTATAATAAAGATGGTAATATGAAATAACTGCTTTACGTAAAACAGGATAGAGAAAACTATGCTTCACAGTCAAGCATATAGTCAGCTCTGCCGCTGAAAAGAAACGCCCAGTTGCTAACATGCGCTCATACTGGATACCGCAATTAATTGTAAATAGGAACATTAAACATATTACCCTTATAAGCTACTAGGACACACTGGGGTGAGACAAATCACCCAACCAACTTGGAGTAATTTACTAAGGAAACACACACAAACGTCCTGGGTGACTTTGCTGTATCGTACTGTTAGTGGTATAAAAGCTAGGGATTATAATAATCATACATTAAATTTACTGTTTCTTGTCATACGAAGCCTTGCCTATAGCTTTGATGTATGAGCTTTTTAAATCACCTAACCAACATAACTGTTCCCATCTTAACTTCAGGCGCAGCATTTAAAATGGTAGAGCTATTGAAGGATACTTTATATACATATGCTCCGGGTTGGCATAACTCTCCCTGATATTTTCCATCCCAGCCTTTTGTAATATCATTAGTTTGATATACAAGTGCTCCCCATCGGTTATAAATTGATAATGAGAAGTGTTGAATATCCACTGCATTTGTAACTGGATTAAATTTATCATTTAATCTGTCCCCATTGGGTGTAAAAGCATTTGGAAAGTATATTTTGATTAGCTCGGGTGATGTTGAAAAAACTACATAGGAAGAATCTACCCCAACACATCCCTCAGGGGATTCTACTTCTGCAGAATACCAGCCATTTTCTTCAACCCAGATCATCTGTGTTGTATCTCCTGTATTCCATAAATAAGATATAAATACTGCTCCTGCGTCAAGGTCGAAAGGATCATCTGTAAAGATTGTATCCTGTGCTGCAAATTCAGGGGTTGATGGATAAAGGAGTATCTCAAATGTAGTGTCCGAATAACAACCCAATGCATCTGTTATTAGGAGAGAATACATACCTGCCTGACTTGGTTGTATGCCATAAATTATTAAGCGGTCATTACTGCTTATATCTCCATCGGGTTCAGTCCATAAATAACTGAGAACACCATTACTTGTCCATTCGGTAAGCATAAATAGTAGAGTGTCTCCCTGACAGGCTTCAGTTGTAGCGTATAAGTTAAAAGACACATTATTATAAATTTTTACATTGCCAATAAAGTAGTCTACCGGTATAGTTACTCCTGTGGAGTTATTAAAGTAACTTGCTCCGGGTGAGCAATCCCATTCAACAAAACTAAATCCAGGGTCTATTGATTGGAATACCAGGTCCGCCATAGGAGTACTATCACTTAATGTAGTAGTACTTGAAGACCAATAAAGTTCTACTTTTCCTTCTGCAGGGAATAAAAGTACTTCTAACGAATCCTCCAATAGGGGATGAGCATTGGCAAAACCCTGACAGGTAAGTAGATCCATATTATACAATAATGTGGTTTTAAAATCACCAACATCATTGAAATTAGTTACTGTCAGCGGAACAAAGGCTGAATTCCCAGGACATACTTCATCATAACCTGCAATAGCCTTAAGGCGAATACTTATCTCTTCTGTTACTTCTATTATAAATGTGGTATCACATCCATATTCATCCATAACTATGCAGGTGTAAAAACCAGCTGCAAGAGAAGAAAATTGGCCATTGTTTTCCTGATAACTTGAACCGTTATTGTTGGAATAAAATAATGTATCACTACTTCCTGATGCTATAATTTCTATCCCACCGGTGTTCTGCCCTACGATACTAGGAGTAACTACAACATTGCTAACTTGTGGACCTGGCAGGTTCTCAATAATGATGGGATTATTTATAAACACATCCTGGCAATCCAAGGAATCTTTTACACGTACTGCATAAGACCCAGGTGATAATCCTGTAAAAATGCCCTGGTTTGAGTAATAGGTAACCCCATTATCAATAGAATAAAATAACATATCACTAAGGCCTGAAGTGGCATTTACAGTGATACTACCGTCTTGTTGATCACAGTGTGCAGATATATATTCTACATCCTCGATTAGTAAATCCCCGGTATCCGTAATAGAATACGTTCCAAGGCTGGTGATACAATTATTGTTATCGGTTACCTGCAGGGTGTAGCTTCCAACAGGCAAGTTAAAGATATCTATCGAACTAGAGATGGGATTACCCATATCATCGAGCCATTGAAGGATAAAAGGAGGATCTCCTATTATGACAAGTCCTCGAATAACTCCGTTACTTCCTCCACAGGTTGTAGGACTGATTATCAGGTTTGTTGTATCTGCAATTGATGGATGGCGAAATCCAATATAGATGGAATCAAAATTAATACATCCGAGATCGCTCATCACCCTTACCCAATACCAACCTGTATCGGAAACCGTAATCTGTGTTGTTCCAATGTGCCCTGTACTCCAGGAATAGGTATGGGGGCCACATTCTGCATCTAAGACAACTTCTTCACCACTGCAAATTGTAGTATCCGGACCCAGATCAGGTTCTGGTGCATATTCCACTTTTACTTTTCGTGAGGTTTTTTCGATACGACCATTGGGATATTCCACATGAACTGAAACTTCAAAATCACCTCCATCCGAAAACGAATGAACAGGATTTAAATCAGTTGAAGTATTGTTCCCAGATGCGGGATCTCCAAAATTCCATAATATATTAACTGGTTCAGGATGAAAAAAGGGAGTAAACTCAAATGGTTCTCCTTCGCAAATTCCCTCAAAATCAAATCTATATAAGTAATCCAATAAAAAGCTTGGCAGTTCAGCTTCAGAGGTTCCAGGATCCAGGAATACAGCCTCGTTTTCGTATTGGCAATCCACTCCTCGCTCCCATGGTTTATGAATAACACTAAGGTACGGCCATCCAGGATATGTTGACATTGACGTTGCAACATAGATTTTACCATCTGAAGCAAGCTGTAAACCATGAAGGTAACTTCCTATTTCTGCTATCATGACCGCCGATTGTACAAATAAGGCAGAATCTTCAATATACTGAACATCAAATTGATAGATGTGCGTGCTATCAACAGCTATATCAAAGGAAATATAAAGAAATTTGGAGTCAGGAGAAAATTCGGCTCCATATGGACTAAAACTACGTGGCGAGTTTGGATCCTTGAAGTCAAAAGAATACAGATAATCCACTTCGCCGCTAATATTGTTAAATCTACATACTTCTGTTCTGATTGAGTCGTCTCCATAGTTATGTCTTTGAGTACAAATAATCAAGTATTCTTTATCATATGATATTTTCATTTGTCCGTTACCGTCGGTAAAAGTACCAGGTTCCCAATCAGGTGCAGGGCTAAGTACCGGAACTATGTTCACGCCATTCTCGCTAATAAGGAAAGAAGCATACTTATTTTCAGTATATTTTCTGGTGATTACCCATATATCCTGTTTGTTCTTATGTTTAGCTGCAGTAATTTTACTTGAAGCATCCCAGGCAGCATCCAGATAAATGTTTGGCCCGCTTACGCCACCCAATCCACCATTCATAGTCATATCAATAATAGCGTACTGGGTTCTATGATATTGTTGTGGAGGCCCATATACAGGTACTCCAAAGACGTAATATAAGTGACCCGATCCAATAACAGGAAATGACACAAACTGTATCGCTTGCCCCATAAAATTATTTGTTATCGAGGCATGATTCCTGTTCCACAGTCTCAATCCATTAGTATAAAACAGCAAGTTGCCATTGGTGTCACTCATGCTTATAACTCCTCTTCCACTAGTATACAACTTACCATCATAGAGAGGTACAGGTTCTCCGCTATTAAAATCCACTCCAGCATATTTACCGAAGTACCAGGTATTTGTTCGTTTTATTGGTTGGGAGTATGATTGCAGGGTTAGTATTATAATCAAGCTAATTAACAAGAAACGAAATGAAACTTTAGGACTGTTGTGCGTTGTTACAATGTTTCCTTGTGGATTCATGATGTATTATATTAGGGTTGTTGGTAAAATTACAAAAATATTTCTACTTAAGTGCTAACTCCAACCTCGATAAGTAATAGCTTGGATTAAGTTACTAAAAAGACAATTAAATCGGGTTTTACCCTTACTTCCTCCTTGTAAAAGTTGCTATTTTGTGATATATTACCAATATGGACATTACATTATTGGAGTAAATATTGAAAATGGATAGATTAATCTAATATGCGCATTTTACTCAATTTAGCGCAATTTATCACGCTGCACAACCTCGTAATACCTTCTCGTGATGATTGTTACACCGACCAACGAGTTTTATTCATATTACAAAGATATTGGCAAAAGAGTAAAAAATAAGGAAGTTGATATATTACTTGTTGTATATATGTTTTTAACAGGATTCGACAGTAAACCACTAAATATAATTTATGTTGACAAAAACCTAAAGTACCACGGTTTAATCCAAGCTTACTCACGTACAAACAGGATACTGGACGAGTTAAAGTCTCATGGTAATGTAGTTTGTTTCCGAAACCTTAAAGATGCAACAGACGAAGCGATAACACTGTTTTAAAACAAAGAAGCCATAGAGGAGATAATTATAAAGCCATATGAAGATTACATTGTTAGCTTTAATGATGCTGTTGACAATGTATTGGAAATTGCCCCTACTTTCGAAGATGTTAACGATTTGATTTCAGAAGATGAAGAACTTGAATTTGTAGTAGCATTTAGAGAGTTGATGAGGGTAAAAAATGTACTAAATACCTTTACTGAATTTAGCTTTGATGATCTTCAAATGGATTCACAGACTTTTGAATACTACAAAAGTAAATACCTCGACTTATACGAAAAAGTAAAGTCTGACCGGCAATGAGAAAAAGTATCAATCCTAAATGAAATTGATTTTGAAATAGAGTTAATCCGTAGAGATGAGATTAATGTAGCTTACATATTGAATTTGTTGACCAGATTATACGGAGCAAAGCCTAAAGACAGGGAGAAACAGCGTAAAGCTATTTCTGATGTTGCCATCAGATACTCGATTAAGAAGCAAGAAAGAGCTTATAGAGCGCTTCATTGAGGAAAACCTACCTCTCGTTAGCAATACCGATAATATTGAAGATGCATTTGAAACATATTGGACTATTAAGAAGAAAAAGGCAATACAGCAATTAAGCAAAGAGGAAAATTTGAATTACAACAACTTGGTAAATACGGTAAGCAATTATTTATTTACTCAAAAAGAACCGATGCGAGATGAGGTTATTGCCTTACTGAATGAAAGACCAAAGCTTAAAGAAAGAAAATCAATTTCAAAAAGAATAGTAACAAAAATTATCAGCTTTGTAGATACATTTATTGAGGGGATGGGGTAATTGTTAATTTACTTCGTATATATAAATAAAAAAGAAAATGGAGAAAATAGATTACAACACACTAAACTCAAAACAAAAGGAAAGTTACAATTATCAAAAACTAAGCAGTATACTTGCTGATTACGGGTATACAACCTACCGTATGCACGATGATTACAACGGGGCAGACTTCCATGCTGTGGGAGTTGATGGAAGTATTCTCAAAGTTCAACTAAAAGGAAGAGTCACAATACATTAAAAGTATTTGTCTAAAGATATATTGATAGGCTTTTCAGATCAAGGCAACTGGTATCTTTACCCTCATGATGAAATTTATGATGTAATTACGAATCATTCCTTAGGTGCAGCATTCCACAAAGCAAGGAGTATACATTACATCCCAAAATGGCTTAGTCCAATTATGGATAATTATAAAATTTAGCACTAAAATGCACTTTAATCGTTACTAATTCACTTAACATGCTGATAATTAGACCTAATTACCAGCCACTAGCGCGCATTTGCAATGCGTGCTTAATACTGCCCTAAGTATGAAGAATAGCCTTAAAATATCTCCTTCTAATGAAAAAATTAATAAGCCTAATAATATTTTGTACCGCACTATTTTTTGCTTGTAATAACTCAACGGAGTTAAACCGGATTATAAGCAGAATGCCTAGTGTTACGGACTCTAAATATACAAGAGATAGTTTGTATTTATGTTATACGGTAAAGGAGTTTATTGAAAATGATTACGAGGACTATCATTATGTTTATATGTTTGGAAAACAAAATTTCAAGAAAATAAATATTTATGTTGATAACATTTTCTATAGTCAGGATACGACTAAACTAATAGCATTCATTATTTTAGAAATACCTGTATCTATTCACGAGAATAAAAATTCACTTGAGGATCCAAACAAAGAATATTGTTATGATGGGCTTGTATTGTCATCAATCAAGGATAGTCTTAACGAATATTGGGATGTATATTGTTTAAGTATTTATAGACCTATGAATTATTCCTCTCATGAAAAAGTGCGATATATGCTTAGAAATTTCTTTATAAATGAGTTTAAGGAAACGAATGGTCACGATTTTAATTGTAATTTGAATGAGGCATGTTTTTGGACAGACACTAACTCTGTGTGGAGAAAAGGAGATGTTATTCCTGATTATTATAATTTTCAAATTAACACAAACAAATATTATTATGAAAGGGATAAGCATAAGGAGGAGTTGTCCACTTTTCTTGTGCCTAGATTAGACATTGAATATCCAAAAGAATTGTTAGAGCAATATAAATAATTGGTTTTCCCCACTAGCGCAAGTCTTCTAGCCAAGCCAGTGCGATGGCGTGACTTGTACTTTATTATAATTTACTTATCAATATTTTCCTGAAAAAACGTTTTAAACTTTTATTGATAAGCATTTTATCAATAATGCTGTACACGGTTTTTCTGTCCTTACTAATACTAGCGCGCATTTGCAATACATGCTTAGTACTAGTAGTCAAATGGTACCATCGTAACTTGTGCTTTTTATTAACCTAACACGTATTTTTAATATGCCATTACAGTTATTAAAATACACATAAATATTTCATAATTAATTTACGTTTATAATAGCCAATTGCTAAATAGACAATTTGCCGTGCTTAATGCAATTAACATATAGGATTACTGTATGAATAACTCACCAGTAGTATTATTTTAGCGAGAAAGGAAGTTTATAACAAGTCTAAATAATAGCAGATACTGTTTTAAGCAACATTAAATGTTATGTTTGTGTCAATAAAAAATTTGTGAGTATATATGAATGGAAACAAAGCAACGTCAATAAAATTAATCAGGTATATTTTCCTTACTATTAATTTAATATTTATTTCTTCTCTTTTTGGCCAAAATGAGGCAAATATTTGGTATTTTGGTGATTATGCCGGTGTAGATTTTAACAGTGGTTCACCAGTAGCATTGACGAATAGTCAAATGAGTCAATATGCTGGTGAAGCATGTATATCAAATGGTAATGGAGAATTGTTATTTTATTCTGATGGTAGTACGGTATGGAATGAAGCTCATCAGGTTATGGATAATGGAAGTAACTTAAAAGGAGGGTCTTGGTCAGTTCAAGCCGCTACAGTAATTAAAAAGCCTGGAGAGGATTCTATTTACTACATCATCCATATTGCTGACCTACAAACTGATAACTATGATACGGCCTTTTATTCAATTGTGGATATGAGTTATAATGGAGGTCTTGGAAAAGTTATTTCTAAAAATAATTATCTGTATTCACCTTCACTTGATAAAATTACCGCTGTAAATCATGAAAATGGCGAAGACGTTTGGTTAGTTCTTCATGAGCGTTATTCCAATGCCTTTTGTTCTTTCTTATTTACTTCATCCGGGATTAATTTTACACCCGTAGTTAGTTATGAAGGTTCAGTTATTGAAATGTATTCTTGGGGTTATATGAATCTATCTTCAAGTGGTGCACGTATAGCAATGCCAGTATATGATGATATCGTATGGGACCATAGAATTGAGATATTTGATTTTGATAATAGTACAGGAGTAGTTTCTAACCTAATTATTGTAAATCAATTAAGTTGTTATGATATAGAATTTTCTTCTGATGAATCATTGTTGTATACAAGTGCTACTGGAGGCTTCTATCAATTCGACCTTAGTTCTGGTATTGGTGAAACTATACAAAACTCAATGATACAGCTTAATGATGTAACTTCAACGTACGCCCCAGGGGCTATACAAATGGGACCTGATGGTAAAATTTATTGTTGCGGCTTGTTTAGTAGTTATTTAAACGTTATCAATAATCCTAATAACATAGGATTATCTTGTGATTTTGTTTGGGAAGCTGTATATCTTGATGGTAGAATGGCGTATAGAGGACTTCCTAATTTCAACCAAAGCTATTTCAGCGCCAATATCAACTTTCAAAATCAATGCCTGAATGATACTACTTATATCCAACTTTCAAATTATTCAACAGTTCAGTCCATCATCTGGGACTTCGGTGATCCTGCCTCTGGAGCTGATAATACATCCACCGAACTATATCCAACTCATGTATTTACAGCTCCCGGTACATATGCAGTAACAGCGAATATAACTTTAACAGATGGTACATCTGAGGTTTCTTCAACAGATATAACTATTTATGATTTCCCTGCTGTAAACCTTGGTAATGATACAACTATTTGTGATGCAGATATACTAGTGCTTGATGCTGGCTCTGGGTTTATAGATTATTTATGGAGTACTGGCGAAACTACACAAACCATCAATGTTAATAGTACTGGGATTTATGATGTAATAGCAAGTACAGTACATTGTTCATCATATGATACTATTAATATTAATGCTGTTAGTGGGCCGTTTGCAGATGCTGGGTCAGATGAGGTAATATGTCAGTTTGAGCAGTTTGATTTTAATAATTCTAATCTAGCTCCATGGGCAACTAACTATATAAACTTAGAGTGGATTGGTGGTGTCGGTGTTTTTAGTGACCCAACAATTTTACATCCCAACTATACACCAGGTATTAATGAACTTGGAGATGTAAGCCTATCACTTATTGCATATAACATTATTGCTTGTTCAAACGATACTTCATCAATGATATTAACAATTAATGAGGTTCCCACTGCTGATTTTACAATATTACCATCAGCATCAATATGTCTTGGTGAATCGATATTTTTTGATGACAATAGCACAACAACAATAACAAACTGGTATTGGGATCTTGGTGATGGTAATACATCAAACAGCCAAAATGTTTCACACTTGTATTCCTCACCAGGGAACTATATTGTTAGCTTAATAGTCGAAAATGCAAATGCATGTAATGATACAGTTAGTAAAACTATTACTGTCAATAGCCTACCCATAGTTAATTACAATTATGTTCCCAATGATTCAATATGTGTTAACGAACAAATATCCTTTACTGATAACAGCACAATAAACATACAATCATGGGAATGGAACTATGACGATGGTAATACTAGCACGATACAAAATCCCAATCATAGTTATGTAACAGCCGGCAACTACAACGTTCAGTTAATAGTTACAGATAATAACACTTGTGTAGATTCATTAGCAATCGGTTTACAAGTTAATCAACTTCCCATTCCCGATTTTAATGTTCTGCCAAATGATACTGTATGCGCTCTTCAAACAATGACATTGGATGGCTTTGATAATGCCGGAACTACCATAACCGATTGGGATTGGGACTTTGGTGATGGTAATCATGGTATAGGTCAAATAGTTAATCACATATATACCAGCCCCGGAGATTACACAATTACTTTAAGTGCTATCAATAATAACAGCTGTTCCGAGGTAAATACAAAAACTGTTCATATACAGTCTCTTCCCGAATCAAATTTCACAATCTCCCCCAACGATACAAGTTGTGTTGGCGAGATAATCGATCTGAATGCAACAAATATTACCAGCGATATTGTAAACTGGAACTGGGTGTTTGGTGATGGCAACACAGCCACTGGACAGAATGTTAACCACACATATACCAGCCCCGTTACTCAGACATATAATATACTATCCATCTATATAAATGCCAACGGCTGTATCGACACAACAATCAAGACCAGGTACGTACAAGATGTTGATATAGACTTCAGTATGATAGAAAGCCCAAGTTGCCAGGATTTCAATGTTGTCTTTAACAGCACTAGCGACAAAGTTACATTTACACCCTATAACTGGACCTTTGGAGATGGATCAGTAGCAGTGGGAATAGATACTGATCATACTTACACAACCCCCGATACTCTTGATGTACTACTTGATGTTTGCTCCAAACAGGCTACGCATCAGCTGATAATAAATGCAGCCTGTCAGGTTAATGCTGGCTCTGATGAAGCCACCTGCCAGGATGTATACTTCGATCTTTCAGAATCAGCAACACCTCCAACTGCTGATGACTTTACATCAATACAATGGTATACAAACGGATTAGGTACATTTGATGATGCAACATTATTAGCTCCTACTTACTTCCCCCATCCAAGTGAAGGAATAGTTCAAAATGACACACTAACAATGATGATGATAGGCGAGGGAATAGATCCATGTCTTGATGACACATCGTATATGCAGTTAGTGGTTATTCCGGGAGCTTATGCACAAGCTGGATCTGATGAAGATATATGTTTCGCAGTACCCTATGATTTTGCAAACTCCACCGATTCAGCCTTTGCAACCAACTATGCAACCATAAACTGGTCGACAAGCGGAACAGGGTCATTTGTTGATCCTACGGCTATGCAACCAGTATATATTCCAGGACCAAACGAAATAGGACCAGTAACCCTAACAATGGTAGCAGCAAATATTATAAATTGTGATTCCATTGATGATATGGTTCTTACAATTAGACCAACTTACGAAATACCAGTTGATATAAATGTTTGTTATTACGATTCAATTTATGCACAAGGTGCATGGCAATATTCTTCTGGTATATTCTACGATACTCTGCCAACAGTAAACTATGGTTGTGATAGTGTAATAGTCACATATTTTACCGTGCGACCAAAAATTGATAATAGCTTTAGTTTAAGCACTGGTGATTCTATCTGTTTTGGTGAAACTACAGACTTTATTCCATCAGGAACAGCAAATATTATCACCCAATTTTGGGATTTTGGTGATGGTAATACTTCATTGTCGGCTAATCCTTCTCATGAATATACTGACTTTGGAGATTATACTGTTGTATATTATTATACAGATGATAATAGTTGCTCCGATTCTTCTGTACGTCAGGTATCAGTATTTGAATTACCTAATGTTGATTTCACCGTCAGTATGACCAATGCTTGCGTTAACACTCAAGTAAGTTTTATAGGAACTAGTAACTTTGACATTGCTTTCTGGGACTGGGATTTTGGAGACGGACAAAGTGGGGTAGGGCAGACCACTTCACATGTATATGATACTTGGGGTAATATGACAATAATCCTTACTGTAACAGACGTACAAGGCTGCAGCGAATCCAGCATGCAGATGCTAACTATCGCCCAACCCCCCATTGCTGATTTTACCTATGAAAGCGTAATATGTGATTCTATTCTTTTCACAAATACCTCTACCAGTGCCCCAGGCTATAATATTGTACAAGGCATATGGAATTATGGCGATGGCAGTCCTTTAGATACAACAGATTATTTAGAACCTACATACCATCAGTATTCAAGTTCCACAACTCCAGGTGGCATAACCTATAATGTAACACTACTTGTTGTAGCCGATTCCGTCGGATTCATCTGCACCGATTCCATCGTACTCCCAGTAATCGTACCCCCACTACCCGACATCTTCTACACCTTTAGTCCCGACCCCAC